>NZ_JBHTWX010000001.1:302749-319187 GCF_042792155.1 Kitasatospora sp. NPDC056651
GCCACGCTGAACATCGCCACCACGGCCGCCGCGGCCGCGGGCACCTACCCGCTGACCGTCACCGCCACCGGCGCCTCCGGCAGCCACACCGCGACCTACTCCCTGACCGTCACCGGGACCGGCCCGACCACCGGCCTGGTCAACGGTGACCTGGAGACCGGCAGCCTGAGCCCGTGGACCTGCCAGAGCGGCGGCGCCGTGGTCTCCACCCCGGTCCACTCCGGCAGCTACGCGCTCCAGGCGGCGGCCACCGCGAGCCAGACCGGCGAGTGCTCCCAGACCGTCACGCTCAAGCCCAACACCAGCTACACCCTGAGCGGCTGGGTCCAGGGCAACTACGCCTACGTCGGCGTCAGCGGCGGTGCCACCGCGAGCGCCTGGACCAGCTCCTCCGGCTGGACCAAGCTGTCCGTCCCCTTCACCACCGGCGCCAACGGCACCGTCACCGTGTACCTGCACGGCTGGTACGGCCAGGGCAACGTGTACGGGGATGACTTCTCCATCGCCTGAGTCCGCTTCGGGTGACGAATGACAGATGACAGCTGACAGATTTCAACATCTGTCAGCTGTCATCTGTTTTCTGTTCGCTGTTACCTGTTACCTGTTACCTGTTCGCTGTCACCTGTCCTCCGTCACGTGTCCGCGGTCGTCCGTCAGATCCCCGCCGCCCGCATGCGCTCGGGCCGACACAGCGCCAGGTACGCGACGGTCGCCAGCACCCCGCAGACCAGGACCACCACCGCCAGCAGCACCGCCGACGGCTGCCCGCCGAGGCTGCTCAGCGGCGCGACCACGGCGCCGACCAGGAAGTTGCCCGTCCCGAGCAGCGCCGCCGCCGTGCCCGCCACCTTCGGCTCGACCATGCCGAGCGCCTGGGCGGCGGTATTCGGCAGGAGCACCCCGAGGCTGCCCATCATCACGAACAGCGGCGGGCAGAACCCGGCCAGCCCGAAGTCCCAGACCGTCGTCAGCAGCACCAGCGCCGCCCCGGCGGCCACGGCGACCGCCAGGCTGCCCAGCATCAGCGCCCTCGGCGTGAAGCGCGGCGCCAGCAGCCGCCCGTTCACCTGGGTCATCACCACGATCGAGAACGAGTTCAGCCCGAACAGCAGGCTGTAGGTCTGCGGCGAGACCTGGTACACGTGCTGGAGCACCGTCGACGACCCGCTGATGTAACCGAACAGCGCGCCGAAGGCGAGGGAACTGGTCAGCGCCAGCCCCAGGAACGGCAGGTCGCGCAGCAGCCGCCCCATCGTCCGCAGGGCCTCGCCCACTCCGCCGCGGTCGCGGGCCGCCGCCGGCAGCGTCTCGCGCAGCACGCCGAGCGAGACCAGGGTGAGCAGCAGTCCGAGCGCCGTGAGCACGCCGAAGGTGCCGCGCCACGACGTGAACCGCATCAGTTGCGCACCGATGATCGGGGCGAGGATCGGCGCCAGCCCGGATATCAGGGCGATCGACGCCAGGAAGCGCAGCAGCGCGACGCCCTGGAAGCGGTCCCGGGAGACGGCTCGCCCGATCACCAGTCCGGCGGACCCGGCCGCACCCTGGACGAAGCGGGCGGCGATCAGCACCGTCAGGTTCGGCGCGAACACGCACACCAGGCTGGACAGGGTGTAGAGGACCAGCCCCACGAGCAGCGGCGGGCGGCGCCCGAAGCGGTCGCTGAGCGGTCCGAACAGCAGTTGACCGGCCGCGACCCCGAACATCGAGAAGGTCAGGGTGAGCTGGACGGCGGCCGGCTTGGCGACCAGGTCGTCGGCGATCGCGGGCAGGCCCGGAAGGTAGAGGTCGGTGGTGAGGGGGCCGAGCGCGGTGAGACCGCCGAGGGCGACGATCACCGCCAGACCGGGGCCGGCCGGCCCGTCGCCGGACAGCTCGGCAGTCGTCGTGCCGGGTGCGGTGCCGGGTGTGGCGGCGGGCGCGGGGGCGGGCGGGGCGGTAGGTGTCGCGGTGGCAGGTGCGGTCGCAGCGGTCGACGTGTCGTCGGTGGGGCCGACGGTCGGGCCGGGCATGGCTCTCCTTACGGACGGGGTGACGTGGGGTTCGTTCGCGCTCCGTCCTATCGCAGCCGGGCCTGTCTCCGACAGCGGGGGTGCGTCCCGACCGACGGCGGGGGCGCCTCGGGGGCGGTCGTCCGTCGTCCGGTCCGAGCCCGCGCACGACGACGGCCCGCCCGCACCTTCCGGTGCCCGGCGGGCCGTTCGGCTCCCGATCAGGAGCTGGTCAGTGATGCTCAGGCATGGTCAGGCGCCGCCAGGACCGGCTGCCGGGCGTGCTGACGCCCGGCCGGCGGGCCGACCTCGCCCGCCCACTGGGCTCAGCGTTTGGCAACGTGCTCAGCGTTTGACGACCTGCTCAGCGATTGGCGACGTGCTCGGTGCGGAGCGCCGCCTGCAGCGCCGCTCCGTCCTGCCACGCGAAGAGCTGGTTTCCGGTCAGCGACACGTTGTAGTGCCCGCAGGTGCCGGTCGCCTTGCTCGCGACGCCCTCGGGGAACCAGCCGACCTTGAGCGACTCCGGCACCGGGTGCGGGCCCTTGCCCGGCAGCCCGGTGGTGCAGCCGGCGGGCAACCGCCCCTCGGGGAGGGTGGCGCGCAGCAGGCGGTCGTCGCCCTTGGTGGACATCAGGTACTGCACCCCGGAGGCGTTGTCGGGAAGCCAGGTCGGCATCGAGCGGCGGTCGGCCTTGGCCTGGGTGCCGGTCTCGTAGGTGGCCTGCTCCTGGTGGTGCTCGTCGTACCAGTCGGACACCCGCGGGCCGATTGCCACGGCGGCCACGGCGACGGCCATGCCGGTGCCCGCGACTCCCAGCGCGACCTTGCTCACGATGCCCTTCATGTCCGACTGCCCTCTCCGTGTGGTGGCCGATGCGGCCGCTGTCCCTGTGTCCGGCGACATGCCCTGCACCGCGCTGTCGCCGAGCCGGTCGGCGCGGTCCGCCGCCCGGTACAACCATCCTGGCCCGTACGGACCCGTCGGATCGTCACCACCAGGTAGCGATCCTGTCTCCAACCCACGGGGTAGCTTCTCCACCTTCAGACGTATGCCGTTCGACAGAGACGCAGCGGACCGCGGGCCGGCGCGGGCCCGGGTTCATGCCGCTCCGGCGCCCAGGCTGGCACGCCCGGCTCCAGCACGGTACGAGCCCCGATCGAGCCTCGCTCAAGCCCGGCGTCGCCGCAGCCCGGCGTGCTGCACCCGGAGCACCCGGCGCTCCCCCGATCGGTCCCGGCCGGAACACCCCCGGCTCCGAGCGCCCTCGGCTCGGGCCTCCGGCGGTTCAGGCTCCCGGTGGTTCAGGGCCCTGGTGGTTCGCGGCCCCGGTGGTTCACGGCCCCGGTGGTTCAGACCTCCGCCGACACCGGCCTGGCGATCGGGAACGGGCGGCCGTCCAGGGTCCAGTGCGGGTCGATCGGGCGCAGCAGCGAGGCGTACACCTGGGCGGCGACGTCGGGGTGGCGGATCTCGCCGGTGGGCGGGCCGGCCGGGATGCCGTGTCCGGCGCAGGCGACCCAGGCCGTCCGCTCCTCGACCGTACGGCCGCCGTGGCCGCCGGCCGCCACGTGTCCGTGGTCGGTGACGACGATGACCGTCCACTGCTCCTCGGCGTGGGTCGCCCGGCCGCGGACGGCGTCCAGGAGGCGGCCGAGGCGCTCGTCGGCGGTGCGCATGGAGGCGCGGTACTCGTCGCCGCAGCCCAGGAAGTGGGCGGTCTCGTCGACGGCGCCGAGGTAGACGAAGGAGGCCTCGGGGTCGGCGGTGCCGAGGACGTGGACGGCTTCCCGGGTGACCTCCTCGTCCACCGCCTCCCAGGCCTCGGGGGTGTCCTCGGCGGGGGCTATGTAGGAGAGCCGGCCGGGGGCGCGGAACAGCGGGCCGCCGGACTCGTTGATCATCAGCGGGTCCCAGCCCGCCGCGACGAAGGTGCGGCGGCGGTCGCCCCGGGCGAGCCGGGTGGCGAAGTCGGGGAACACGTCGAGCCGGTTGCCGCCCAGGTGGTTGCCCCAGACTCCGTGTTTGGCGGGCTCCACCCCGGTCACGATGGTGGCCCAGCACGGGCCGGACATGGTGGGGGTGGTGTCCGCGACGGCGACCGGTACCAGGAACCCGGCCTCGGCGACCTCCTGGAGGCGCGGCATCGGCACCTGCGCCAGGTAGTCGTGGCGGACGCCGTCGATCCCGACGACGAGCACGCGGGGGCGGGGCCACTGGGCAGCGGACATGGCGGGGGTTCCTTTCGGTCGTGCGCATCCGGCCGCGCCCGCCGAGGGCGCCGCCGACCGCGCCATGCTTCACCGCCCGCCGTACCGATCGGCGTCCCGCCGCCGAACACCGGGTGTCCGCGAGGTGTCGGAAGGGCGCCGGCCGGTTGTCGGCCGGCGTCCTTCAGCGCCGGACGAAACGGAGGTCGGCCCCGCCGAGTTCGGCGGCCGGTCCGGCGGCGCGCAGCACGACGTCCAGGACCCGGTCCGGGTCTGCGGCGTAGCAGTGGGCGAACCACGGCAGGTTGGCCTCGACCACGGCCCAGTGCTCGGCCGGGTCGTACGGGTCGGCGAGCGGGCCGACGTCCAGGGCGACAGCGCTGGGCAGGGTGTCGCCGACGGCGTCGAGCAGGCGGCGGGCGAAGGCGACGGCCTCGCCGGTCAGCGGCGCCGGGTCGAGCCGGCCGAACCGGGCGTAGCGGCTGCCGGTGAGCACCTCTCCGTCGCAGACGAACAGCCGGTACTCGGCGGCGAAGGTGACCGGTTCGCTGACCAGGACGGGCGTGTCCGGGCCGATCCGCTCGCCGGTGCGCGGCAGCCGGGAGCCGTCCGGGTAGACGGCGGGCGGGACCGACTTGTCGGCGGGCGGCTTGACGAAGGCCGGGTGGCGCAGCGTCCAGGCGTCGGCGAGGGTGGTGAGTTCGATCCGACGGCGGGTGAACTCCTCGGGGAGGCGGGCCAGCCAGTCGTCCTCGGGTTCGAGCAGGGCGAGGCCGAGCG
Organism: Kitasatospora sp. NPDC056651; assembly: GCF_042792155.1. Classification (NCBI taxonomy): domain Bacteria; kingdom Bacillati; phylum Actinomycetota; class Actinomycetes; order Kitasatosporales; family Streptomycetaceae; genus Kitasatospora; species Kitasatospora sp. NPDC056651. The sequence continues at coordinate 307,732 of NZ_JBHTWX010000001.1, forward strand.
GCGCGGCGATCCGGGCGGCGGCGAGCGGCCCGCCGTACCAGTGGACGGGCCGCCCGCCGAGTCGCTCGACCGTTGCCGGTCCGTCCAGGACGGCGGTGGTCAGACCGCGCCGGACGGCGGCCTCGGCGAGCAGGGTGGTGGTGCCGGTCTGCTGGGCGGAGGTGAGCAGGAACCGCCCGCCGACGCCCCCGGTGGCCGTCACGGCTGGGGCCGGAACTCGTGGACGACCTCGATCGGGCCGACGATGTGCCGGTTGAACTCGGCCAACTCCTCCGTCGGCACCCAGAGTTCGAGGATGGTCCGACCGCCGGCCCGCTGTACCGGGTAGCGGGCGAGGAAGGCGGTGTCCACCTCGAAGCGGGTGACGTAGCCGACGCCGGAGGCGGGCACGTTCCAGTCCCGGGCTATCCGGATCGCGTAGTCCTCGTTGAGGACGGGGTAGAAGATCGGCTGCTCGGGCAGGCGGGGCGGCCAGGCGCGCCAGTCGGCGGCCTCGACCAGGGCCAGCTCCTCGGGGCCGGTGGGGCGCCAGAGGGTGGTGGTCGGGGGTGCCTGCTGCAGGGTCGGGCTGTCCATGGCAGGCAACGGTAGCCGGGCCGAGGCGGGCCCGGCCACCGGTTTCCTGCTGGTCGGAGGGCGTGGACGGGCCGTCAGCGGTACGCGGACTCACCGGTGATGGCCTCGCCGAGGACCAGCGTGTGGATCTCGCTGGTGCCCTCGTAGGTGAGCACCGACTCCAGGTTGTTGGCGTGCCGCAGCACCGGGTACTCGGTGGTGATGCCGTTGGCGCCGAGGACGGTCCGGGCGCTGCGGGCGATCTCCAGCGCGGTGCGGACGTTGTTGAGCTTGCCGAAGCTGATGTGCGGCGGACGGGCCGCGCCCTGCTCCTTGAGCCGGCCGATCCGCAGGGCGACCAGGTAGGCCTTCTCGACCTCCAGCATCATCTCCACCAGCTTCTGCTGGGTCAGCTGGAAGCCCGCGATCGGGCGGTCGAACTGGATCCGGCTCCTGGCGTAGTCCAGAGCGGCGGTGTAGCAGTCGCGGGCGGCGCCGACGGTGCCCCAGAGGATGCCGTAACGGGCCTCGTTGAGGGAGGAGAGCGGTCCGCGCAGGCCGACCACCCCGGGCAGCACCGCGTCCGCGGGCAGCACCACCTCGTCGAAGGCCAGCTCGCTGGTGACCGAGGCACGCAGCGAGAGCTTGCCGTGCACGTCGGTGGCGGTCAGGCCGCGGGTGCCGCGCTCGACCAGGAAACCGCGCACGCCCTCCTCGGTCTGCGCCCAGACCACGGCGACGTCGGCGATGCTGCCGTTGGTGATCCACATCTTGCTGCCGGACAGCACCCAGTCACCGTTCTCGCCGCCCTTGCGGACCGCCCGGGTGCGCATGTTGGCCGGGTCCGAGCCGAAGTCCGGCTCGGTGAGGCCGAAACAGCCGATCAGCTCGCCGGCGGCCATGCCGGGCAGCCAGCGCTGCTTCTGCTCCTCGGAGCCGAAGGCGTGGATCGAGCGCATGGCGAGCGAGCCCTGGACGGAGACGAAACTGCGCAGCCCGGAGTCGGCCGCCTCCAGTTCCATGCAGGCCACCCCGTAGGCCACCGCCCCGGCGCCGGCGCAGCCGTAGCCGTCGAGGTGCATGCCGAGCACACCGAGGGCGCCGAGTTCGGGGGCGAGTTCGCGGGCCGGGAAGACGCCGCGCTCGAACCAGTCGGCGAGGTGCGGGCGGATGCGTTCCTCGGTGAACCGGCGGACGGTGTCGCGGATCAGCCGTTCCTCGTCGGAGAGGAGGTCTCCGACGGCGAGCAGGTCGGAGGGGTCGATCCGGGGCGGCTTCGTCATTGAAGCTCCTTGTACTCTCGGCGGGATACCGGGGAGTATTCCGCACCCTCCAGGACGGTGAGCGGGCGCGAGCACGTGAGGATGGCGACACGTTCGGCGGTGCGTGCGCGGCCGCCGAGGACACCCGGACGGGAGCAGGACATGGCACGTTGGGCGCTGGTCGTCGAGGAGACGGTGGGCACGGGCCAGGACCGGACCTGGGGCAGCAAGGTGCTCGCCGAGGTCGAGGGCACCCGCGAGGAGGCCGTCGAGGAGCTGAAGCGGCTCGTCCCCTCCTACACCCCGCACCACCCGTTCCACAGCCGGCGCGGACGCTGCTCCGCGACGGGGACACCTACCTGCTGATCTCGGAGGGGAGCATGCGCGACTACCACTGCGTGTTCAAGGTGTGGGAGCTGCTGTGGGACAGCAAGCGGCCGGAGGTCCAGGAGGAGCGCCTGCCGGCAGGTGGCGGGGAGGGCGTGTGACGGCGGACAAGTGACAGCCGACAGATAACAGATAACAGATTTCAAACTCTGTCAGCTGTCAGCTGTGAGCTGTCAGCCCACCCCGCAGAGCCGCAGCAACGCCGTCGCCGCCGCACCCGCGACGACCACCACCGGGAACGGCGCCCGGCGCAGCGCGAGCACGCCCGCGACCAGGACGCCCACCGGACGGGCCCACCCGGCGAAGCCGTGCCCCTGGGTCAGCGCACCGGTCGCCACCAGGGCCACCAGCAGCACCGCGGCCGCGACGGCCAGCAGGTGCCGCAGCCGGTCCGAGAGGGCGAGCCGGCCGGCGAAGAGCGGCCCGGCGAGCCGGAAGGCGTACGTCCCGACCGCGAGCAGCAGGACGGCGTAGAGCGGCATCATCGGACCGCCTCCATCTCCTCGTTCTTCTCGTTCTCCTCGTTCGCGCCGGCCCGCTCGCCCGCCGCCCTCCGGGCGGCCTCTCCCGGCTCCGGCCGCCCCGCGAACAGCAGGCCGACGAGCGCGAGCAGCACCGGCAGCCCGGCCGGGACGTACGGCGTGACCGCGACCGCGACCACCGCGCCGACCACCGCCGCCGTACGGGTGCGACGGTCCGACAGCGAGGGCAGCACGAGCGCGAGCAGCACGGCGGGGAAGGCCGTGTCCAGGCCGAACGCGTCGGTGTCGCCGATCAGTCCGCCCGCGACCGCACCGAGCAGCACCGAGACGTTCCACACCACGTACAGCGCGATCCCGCAGAGCCAGTACGCCGCCCTGCGCCGCCGTGGCTCGTTGTGCCGCAGCGCGAAGGCGGCGGTCTCGTCCGTGAGCAGCTGCGCGCCGAGCAGCCGCCGCCACAGCGGGCCGTCGAGCACGTCGGCCACGGTGAAGCCGAAGGGCAGCAGTCGGGCGTTGAGCACCAGCCCGGTGGCGACCGCCGCGAGGGCGCCACCGCCGGAGAGCACCACACCGACCGCGGCGAACTGGGAGCCGCCCGCGAACACGAGGACGGAGAGTGCGATCGGCACCCAGAGGGGAAGCCCGCCGGAGACGCTGATCGCACCGAAGGAGGCGCCGACGAGGGCATCGGCCAGACAGACCAGAGCGATGTCACGGAGAGTGGCACGCTCCAGTGTTCGGAGAAGCGAACGCATGTTCATTAGAGTGAACCCGATGCACCCGTTCGTCAAGGCGAACACATGGACCGACCAAGCGAACGGACGGTCGCCGCGACCGATCGTGGCAGCATGAACGGCACCGGCCGCGCCGGAAGCAAGGGAAAAGGGGCCAGGAGGAAACGTGAGTGGCGAGCATGAGTGACCAGACCACCCCGACCGCGAACCCGGGCGGCGGCGGCAATTCCGGCGGCACGGGCACCGGCAGTGGCAGTGGCAGTGGCAACTCCACCGGCACCGGCACCGGCACCGGCACCGAGCTGATCGGCCAGATCGCCGCCTCGATCCGGCGCGAGCGCGAGCGCAGCGGGCTGTCGATGGCCGAGCTTGCCCGGCGCGCGGGCATCGCCAAGTCCACGCTCTCCCAACTGGAGTCGGGCGCGGGCAACCCCAGCGTGGAGACGCTCTGGGCGCTCGGGGTGGCGCTGAACGTGCCGTTCAGTCGCCTGGTCGACCCGCCGCGCCCCACGGTCAAGGTGATCCGGGCCGGAGAGGGTCCGGTGACCCACTCCGAGCGCGCCGACTACGCCGCCACCGTGCTCTCCTCCTGCCCACCCAACGCCCGGCGCGACATCTACCGGATCGAGGCGCAGCCGGGCGAGACCAGGGCCTCCGATCCGCACATGCCCGGCACCGTCGAGCACCTGATGATCGGCGCCGGGCGGGCCCTGGTCGGGCCCACCGAGGCGCCGGTCGAGCTGGGTCCGGGGGACTACGTGAGCTATCCGGGCGACGCCCCGCACGTGTTCCGGGCCCTGGCCCCGGACACCCTCGCGGTGATCGTGATGGAACACATCTGACATCTCGTCAGATCGCGCAGCCCCGCACACGGACTACTTCAACAGGCCGTCCAGGAAGGGGTTTCCGAACACCCGGTGCGGGTCGTGCCGGTCCAGGACGGCGACCGCCTCGTCCCAGCCGGGCCCGCCGCCGGCCCGCAGACTGTCGGGGATGACCCGGCCGAGCAGGTCGGGATCGGACCAGGCGGCGTCGTCCGTGTAGGCCCAGCCCTTGGACCACTCGACCCGCAGGCCCGCCCGGGTGCCGTCGAAGGTGCGCAGCAGCCACTGCTCCAGCTCCCGGGCGAAGCGCTCCAGTCCCGGGGTGCCGGGGAAGGCGAGGACGTCCAGCCAGACCGCCGTGTCCCATTCCGGGCGGTCGGCACGCGGGCGCAGCGCGGACAGCAGCGGGGGCCTGGCGCCGGGGATTCCGGAGGAGGCCGGGTCGTCCAGGCCGGTGACCCGGATCTCCACCGCGCCGTTCACCGGGAACTCACCCCTGGCCTGGTATCGGGCAAGCAACTCCCTGTAGTAGGCGGCGAATTCACTCACCACCCACTGGAGGTCGGCGCGCTTGGCGAGGATCGCGTAGCCGTTGGCGGTCACCCTCAGGGTGGTCGGGCGGACGTACTGGAGCAGGGTGCGCGAGGAGCCCCAGAGGTCGGAGCGCAGTCCGCCCGCGAGCAGGTGGGTGAGCACCTCGCCGGTGAGCAGCTGACGCAGCAGCGCGCCGGAGAGCAGCACGTCCGTGAGGTCACCGGTGAGCGCCACCTTCGCGACCAGGTACTGGAGTTGGCCGAACAGCGGGGCCGATCCCCAGGTACCGGCGACGATCTCGCCGACGAGCCGGGCCACCGGTTCCGGGACGCTGTCCGAGAAGGGGTAGTTGTAGGGATGGTCGACGGCCAGTGAAGCGAGCGGCTTGTTCGGGGTGACGCTCCAGGTCTTGAGCCAGGGGTACTCGGTGTAGGCGAACCAGATCGCCTCGACCCGGCCGTCGCGCTCCACGAAGTCGGCCAGGGTCCTCGGTCCGCCGCCGCCTCCACCGCCGAGGACGCCGCCCAGTACACCTCCGAGCACTCCCCCCAGCACTCCGCCGAGCCCGCCGTCCCCGCCGCTGCCCGAGCCCGTACCGCTGCCGCTGCCGCTCGGGCGGGCGAAGAGCTCGCTCGCCGGGATGTCGAGCCGGCTGACGCAGCGCAGTGGCCGGTCGGCGCCGGCGCGCAGCACCACCTCGGTGAGGAAGGCGCGGCCCAGGTGCACCAGGAAGGCGGCGCTGTCGGCCTCGGAGCGGTCGAAGCCGCGCAGGGTGTAGCGGCCGGTGGCCGGGTCCAGGACGACGGCGGTGAGCCGGACGACCTGGTTGCTGACCGAGCCGTAGCCGTGCCCCTCCGGCCGCACCTCCCCCGCGGCCGGGACGGCGGTGCCGTGACCGCCGATGGCGAGCACGCCGCCGACGGTGAGCTCGCCGGGGGCCGGGCAGGCGGTCAGGCCCAGGCCGCGGCCGGCCAGGTGAGCGAGCAGGGCCTCCATGGTGGCACCGGTCTGCACCCGGACGGTGGTGGGCGAGTCGGCGCTGATCGCGGTGAGGTACCGACTGGTGTCCACGAGCAGCACCTGGGTGTCCTCCCGGGTCCCGGCGGCGACGGTGAGCGGTGCCCAGGTGTGCCGGTAGCCGGAGGCGCGCAGCCGCCAGCCGTTGGCGTGCGCCCAGTCGGCGAGCGCCGGGACCTCCTCGGGTGTGCGGGGCGCGCAGGTCCACAGCTGGTCGGTGCGGATCTCGCCGGACCAGTTCTGGAAGACCCGCTGGTACAGCTCGGTGCCCCCGGGCAGTGCGGGCGGTACGGGGGTGGCGGCCTGGGCGCTGTCCGGGCCGATGGTGCCGCGCAGCAGCCAGGCCGCGCCGCCCAGTGCCGCCGACGCACCGAGCAGCTGCCGGCGGGTGAGGCCGTTCGCCGGGGTGGTGCCGCGGGTCGGGGTCGCGCCGCTCATCAGGGTGGCGCCGCTCATCGGGATGTCCCCCTCGCCAGCCGCCCCGGCGACCTCTTCGCCCTTCCGGCCGTGTTCCGTGCTCATCCGTCCATCCGCCCCTCTGTCCTCGTCCCTCCCCGGGCCGAGCTGCGACGATCCGGGTCCGACCGGTGTCGACCCGGCCCACTGGGAGCGTATGAAGGTCCATATGACAGTCAGATGTATCTGCTCGGGATATCACTCCTTCGAGTGAGATCGACTCGATCAGCCAACGAAATCCCCGGACGCCCGGCTCGCGCCGCTGCCGGCGACCTGCGCCGCATTGCCCCGGCGGTAGGCGCCGCGATGTTCCGGCGGTAGGCACCGGGACACCTCGGCAGCGGGACGCCCCGGCAGCGGACGGCGGACGCCCGGCGACCGGCCCGGCGAGGATCCGCCTCCCCCGCCGGAAATACCCGGGCCCCGCGCGCGGCTGTGGTGATCGGAGATCCGTTCCGGGCCGGTCAGGTCCGCACAGGAGGTGCAGCGCGTGATGGGTGGCGAGCAGGAGAAGCCGCAGGAGTACCGGATCGAACACGACTCGATGGGCGAGGTCCGGGTGCCGGCCGACGCGAAGTGGCAGGCGCAGACGCAGCGGGCGGTGGAGAACTTCCCGGTGTCCGGCCAACGGCTGGAGCGTGCCCACATCGCCGCACTGGCCCGGATCAAGGCCGCCGCGGCCCGGGTGAACGCCCGACTCGGGGTGCTGGACGAGGAGACGGCGGAGGCGATCGCGGCGGCCGCCGAGGAGGTCGCGCAGGGGCAGTGGGACGACCAGTTCCCGGTGGACGTGTTCCAGACCGGCTCGGGGACCTCGTCCAACATGAACACCAACGAGGTGATCGCCACCCTGGCCGGTGAGCGGCTGGGCCGGCCGGTCCACCCGAACGACCACGTCAACGCGAGCCAGTCGTCCAACGACGTGTTCCCGTCCTCGATCCACATCGCGGCGACCGCCGCCGTCACCCACGACCTGGTCCCGGCGCTGGAGCACCTCGCGGAGGCGCTTGAGCGCAAGGCCACCGAGTTCGCCCGGGTGGTCAAGTCGGGCCGTACGCACCTGATGGACGCCACGCCCGTCACCCTCGGCCAGGAGTTCGGCGGCTACGCGGCGCAGGTCCGGCACGGGCGGGAGCGGCTGCTGGCCACCCTCCCCCGGGTGGCCGAACTCCCGCTCGGCGGAACGGCGGTGGGCACCGGCATCAACACCCCGCCCGGCTTCCCGGCGGCCGTCATCGCGGAAGTCGCCAGGGCCACCGACCTGCCGCTGACCGAGGCCAGGAACCACTTCGAGGCACAGGGCGCACGGGACGCCCTGGTCGAGCTGAGCGGCCAACTGCGCACGGTGGCGGTCGGGTTCACGAAGATCGCGAACGACCTGCGGTGGATGGGCTCCGGGCCGCGCACTGGGCTCGGCGAGATCAACCTGCCGGACCTCCAGCCCGGTTCGTCGATCATGCCAGGCAAGGTCAACCCGGTGCTGCCCGAGGTGGTGCTGATGGTCGCCGCCCAGGTGGTGGGCAACGACGCGACCGTCACGCTGGCCGGCGCGAGCGGCAACTTCGAGCTGAACGTGATGCTCCCGGTGATCGCCCGCAATGTGCTGGAGTCGGTGCGACTGCTCGCCAACAGTGCCCGGCTGCTGGCGGACCGGACAGTGGACGGCGTCACCGCCAACGTCGAACGGGCCCGGGAGTACGCGGAGTCCTCACCTTCGGTGGTGACCCCGCTGAACCGCTACATCGGGTACGAGGAGGCCGCGAAGGTCGCCAAGCAGGCGCTGGCCGAACGCAAGACGATCCGCCAGGTGGTGCTGGAGCGCGGCTACGTCGAGCAGGGCAGGCTCACCGAGGAGCAGTTGGACGAGGCCCTGGACGTGCTGCGGATGACGCACCCGTAGCGCGAGCGGCGCCCTGCCCGCGGTCGGCGCCCTGCCACGGGGCGGGGCGTACGGCAGCGGGCGCGCGCCGGGGCGCGGTGGGCGGTCGAGCCCTCCGCGCCCCGGCCACGGGCTGCGGGGAAGATCAGCCCTTGGTGCGGCCGGCCCGGCCGCGCCGCATCGATGCCCCGTTCGACGTCATGGTCGCCATCGAGATGGCCGCGAGGCCGAGCAGGAACATCACGGCGCCCACGATGATGCAGGTGACGATGTTCTTGCCGTGCGCGACGGAACCGGAGACGACCCACGGCGAGATGATCGTCCAGACACCGAGCACCGCGGCCGCCCAGGCCCGCGCGTGGGTGCGCTCGTAAGCCGATCCGTAGCCGGCCATCAGGGCCGTGTAGGCCAGACCCACGATCAGGCAGGTCACGGTCAGAGTGGTGTACGCGGTGAAGCCGACGATCCATGGCGATGCCGCCAGGAAGAGGCCGGCCAGAACGGCCAGGGCTTCGACACCCTGGGCGCGGGGGGTCGAAGTGGCCCGCTCGTAGCGTTCGCGCAGTTCGACGATGTCCGGATGGTGCTCCATGCCCGTGGTCGGGATGTGGGTTGCCACCGATACCACCTCCTGTGGTCGGAACCGGTAAGGCGCTTGCCCCGTACCCATTCTGGCCCTTATCCATTGCTTTGCGCCCGACAGACCGGAATGACCGATAACTATCGGATCACGCCGGTGACCTGCGTCTCAACCGGCCGAGTCGGCATTGCCTATGCAACTCGTTGCATAGCAGGATGCGGGCCATGGCACTGGAGCACGCGATCCTCGTCTCGCTGCTGGAGCAGCCCGGCTCCGGCTACGAGCTGGCCCGGCGTTTCGACCGCTCGATCGGGCGCTTCTGGACCGCCACCCATCAGCAGATCTACCGGGTGCTGCGGCGGATGGAGGCGGACGGCTGGGTGTCCGCGCAGGAGGTCCCCCAGGAGGGGCGACCGGACAAGAAGGTCTACTCGGCGGCCGAGGCCGGGCGGGCCGCGCTGGCCGGCTGGCTGCGCGAACCGGTCGAACCGGAGACCGTCCGGCACGAGCTCGCGGTCAAGATCCGCGCCGCCGCCTTCGACGACCCGGCGGCGCTGGTCTCCGAGGTCGAACGGCACCGCGAGAGCCACGCCGCCCTGCTCGCCCGCTACCTGCACGGCGAGCAGCGGGACTTCCCCGACCCCGCCGCCCTCGACGCCCGGCAGGAGCTGCAGCACGTGGTGCTGCGCGGCGGGATCGAGTACGAGCGGATGACCCTCGCCTGGCTCGACGACGTGCTCGCCACCCTGCGCCGCCTCGCCGGGGACCGGCCGGCGGACGGCGGACCCGGCGGACCGCCGACAACGGACAGCTGACAGCTTTCAGATGACAGCCGACAAATGACAGATAACAGATAACAGAGTCTGAAATCTGAAACCTGTCACCGCTCCGCCCCCGAACCCTCGACCCCTGGGAGCCCCTCCATGCTCTTCAACCCGCGCGGCTACGACCCCGCACAGTTCGACGAGCCGACCCGCCGGCTGCTGCGCGCGACGGTGGACTGGTTCGAGTCCCGCGGCAAGAAGGCGCTGATCGACACCTACGTCGACCGCAGCTGGTACGCCGACTTCCTCGACTTCGCCGCCGAGGAGGGCCTGTTCGCGGAGTTCCTGACCCCGACCGCGGCCGACCCCGACAAGCGCTGGGACACCGCGCGGATCGCCGAACTGAACGAGATCCTCGGCTTCTACGGCCTCGGCTACTGGTACACCTGGCAGGTCACCATCCTGGGCCTCGGCCCGGTCTGGCAGAGCGGGAACGAGGCCGTCCGCGCCCGCGCCGCCAAGCTCCTCGCCGAGGGCCACGTGATGGCCTTCGGCCTCTCCGAGCGCACCCACGGCGCCGACATCTACTCCACCGACATGATCCTCACCCCGGACGGCGAGGGCGGCTTCACCGCGACCGGTTCCAAGTACTACATCGGCAACGGCAACGTGGCCGGCCTGGTCTCGGTGTTCGGCCGCCGCTCGGACGTCGAGGGCCCGGAGGGCTACGTCTTCTTCGCCGCCGACAGCCGCCACGAGGCGTACCACCTGGTCAAGAACGTGGTGAACGCCCAGATGTACGTCAGCGAGTTCCGCCTGGAGGACTACCCGGTGCGCACGGAGGACGTGCTGCACACCGGGCAGGCCGCCTTCGACGCCGCGCTCAACACCGTCAACGTCGGCAAGTTCAACCTCTGCACCGCCTCGATCGGCATCTGCGAGCACGCGATGTACGAGGCCGTCACGCACGCCCACAACCGGGTGCTGTACGGCAAGCGCGTCACCGACTTCCCGCACGTCAAGCGGGAGTTGACCGACGCGTACGTCCGCCTGGTGGCGATGAAGCTGTTCTCCGCGCGGGCCGTGGACTACTTCCGCACCGCCTCCCCCGAGGACCGCCGCTACCTGCTGTTCAACCCGATGACCAAGATGAAGGTCACCACCGAGGGCGAGAAGGTCATCGACCTGATGTGGGACGTCATCGCGGCCAAGGGCTTCGAGGCGGACACCTACTTCGACAAGGCCGCGAAGGACATCCGCGGCCTGCCGAAGCTGGAGGGCACCGTCCACGTCAACCTGGCGCTGATCCTCAAGTTCATGGGCAACTACCTGTTCGCCCCGGCCGACTACGCCCCGGTGCCGACCCGCCTGGACGCCGCCGACGACGCCTTCCTGTTCCGGCAGGGCCCGGCCCGCGGCCTCGGCGCGATCCGCTTCCACGACTGGCGCGCCGCCTACGACCGCAACGCCGAGCTGCCCAACGTCGCCCGCTTCCGCGAACAGGCCGACGGCTTCTGTGAGTTGCTGATCAAGAACGCGCCGGGCAAGGAGCAGCAGGCGGACCTGGACTTCCTGCTGGAGATCGGCCAGCTGTTCGCGCTGATCGTCTACGGCCAGCTGGTGCTGGAGCAGGCCGAGCTGACCGGCCTGGACGCGGAGGTCGTGGACCGGATCTTCGACGCACTGGTCCGCGACTTCTCCGCGCACGCCACCGAGCTGCACGGCAAGGCCTCCGCCACCGAGGAGCAGGCCGCCTGGGCGCTGGCCAATGTGCGCCGTCCGGTCGCCGACCCGGCGCGGGACGCGCGGGTGTGGGCGCGGGTCGAAGGGCTCTGCGGCGCGTACGAGATGCGGCCGTAGGGCGCGGCCGCGAAACCCCGGGGGTGGCCGGCCGGGGGGCGGCCCCCCCCGGTAAACGCGCCGGAGGGTTGCCGGCGGCAACCCCGCCCCATTGGCGGGGCCGCGCGGCCCCCCGCGGGGGC
>NZ_JBHTWX010000001.1:319197-350178 GCF_042792155.1 Kitasatospora sp. NPDC056651
TTTTTTTTTTTTTTCCCGCGCGGGGGCGCGGGGGGGGCCCCGCGGGGCGGCGGGGGGGGCGCGCCCCCCCCGGGGGGGGGGGGGGGGGGGGGGCCCCCCCACCCCCGGTTCACCTCTCCGGAGAGGTCCGGCCGTCACCGAGGCCCATGTCGCGGGCCCGGGCGACCGCCTCGGCGCGCGTGGCCACGTGGAGTTTCTCGAAGATGTGGGTGATGTGGTTGCGGACGGTCTTCTCCGCGACCACCAGCTCCCGGGCGATCCGCCGGTTGTCCAGCCCGCGCGCGACCAGGTCCAGCACCTCGGCCTCGCGGGCGGTGAGCTCGGGGAAGAGCTGTCCCGCCTCGCGCATCCGCGCCCCGGCCAGCAGGGCGGTGATCCGCCCGGCCACCTCACCGCCGAAGACCGCGCCGCCCGCCGCGACCGTCCGGACCGCGTGCAGCACCTCCTCGCGCCCGGCGCCCTTGACCAGGTAGCCGCGCGCGCCCGCCTGGAGCGCGGCGAGCAGGTTCCCGTCGTCGTCCGACATGGTCAGCATCAGCACCGGCGGCGGCGCCTCCCGGGTGGCCAGGTGCCGGACGGCGTCCAGCCCGGAGCCGTCGGGCAGCGAGAGATCCATGATCACTACGGTGGGCCGGGACCGGGCGACCGCCTCCGACACCTCGCCGACCCGCTCGGCCTCGGCGACCACCACGATGCCCTCGGCGCTCTCCAGTGCCGCTTTGAGCCCCTCCCGGAAGAGGGGGTGATCGTCGACGATCAGCACACGGACGGGCCCGCCCCCGCTGGGATCCGGAGGATCGACCGGCTCTTCTTCATCCACGCGGGCGACACTATCAGCGTCGATCGCGTGACTTTCCGTGACGTGCTCGTGAGTCCCTCCGCGTGTCGGCCCCCGTGCGCCAGGATCCGAGACCGGTGCCCCAGGCGCCCGGGACACCGGACCACCGGTGCTCGGGGCTCCCCAGGGCCGGCGTCGCGCCGGCCGAGCCGCTTCTCGTGGCCATGAGTCGGCACTCCGATGGAAGTGGCCGATCGAGGTCGATCGCCCTGTTCTCAACTCTGCGGATCGGCCTGCCCCAAGTGCATGGGCCTGCCGTCCCGTTCCGCCCCCGGTCCGGCGCCGGGGGCGCCGACACGGCCCAGGACGGCGGTGGCCGGGCCGCGGCGGCCGGTTCTCAGGCCGTACCGCTCGCCCGCCCGGAGGTAGACCAAGTCGCCGGGGAGGAGCGGCACTTCGCCGAGGTCGCCGAGGAAGACGGCAGGGCCGGAGAGAAGCAGAAGGAAGGCGTCGGCCGCCCGGTCCGTGTACGGTCCGTAGGTGGCGTCGGGGTCGACGCGGACGGCGCACACCTCCACCTGCCGCCAGTTCCGGGCGGGTGCCGAGTCCGATCGCTGGGCCGGGATGGCGGCCCGGGCGGGGGCGCGGGTGGGACGGACGGTGAGCACGGTGGTCGGGGTGCCGCGGACGGCGGTGAGCCGGCAGGAGGTGCCGGGGCGGTGGTGCAGGGCCTCGCCCGGGGAGAGGATGCGGCCGGCCGCGAACAGTCGGCCGGAGAGCACCACGGTCACCGACTCCACCGACTCGTGCGGGAGTTGATCGACGCCGACACCCGGTGGAAGCGCTTCGACGGTGAGTGCGGCGCGGACGGCGGGCCGATGCTCGGGGTCGATCAGCCGCTGGAAGGCGGGCGCGGTGCGGGGGACGGCGGCGGGGACGAGTATCACGACGGAGCTCCTCGGTCGGATCCGGCCGGGGCCGGTCAGGGTCGGTCCCGGCGGGCGGCGCGGCGGGCGGCACGACGGCGCGCCAGGGCGGCCCGGGTGTCGGCGGAGTGCCGGGGGACGGCGAGGGTCAGGCAGAGCAGTTCCACGCCGAGCGGTCCGGCTTCGAGGTGCAGCGCGCGGCCGCGGCCGGCCAGCAGCAGGTCTCCTTCCGAGGCCAAGTGGTCCGGCTCGTCGGAGGGTTGTCCGATGACGGCGGCGCCGCGCAGCACGTGCAGGACGGTCTCGGTGTCGGGCCGGCCCGGGAGGGTGTGGTGGGCTCCCGGGCTCAGTCGCAGGTGGTCGAAGGCCTCGCAGGGGCTGGCGAGCATCGGGCGCCGGGCCAGGGAACGGATGCGTACGCGTTCGCCGTTCGGGCCGATGACGACCATGGCGGCGCCGGTGTCGGTGGTGACGATCACCTCGGGTCACCTCCTTCGGGGGAGGGCGGGACGGCCAGCAGGGCGTGGAAGTACTCGAGCCCGGCCGTTCCGGCGGTCAGGACGGTCCGGGAGCCGAGCGGCAGCACGACGGCGGTGCCCTCGACGAGCGGCAGGCCGGCGTCGGCGTGCTCGGAGCGGTCCGAACCGTCCGGGTGCACGGCGCCCTCGGGTGGTTCGGCGAGCCCGGAGCCGGCGGTGACGTAGAGCGCGTGCTCGACGCCGTCGGCGGCCACCTCGGTCCGGTGACCCGGGTCGAGTCGTTGCAGGCCGACCCCGCGCAGCGGTCCTGCGAGCAGGCGGCCGGGGTCGACGGCGCCTCGGCGGCGCAGGTCGGTGATGACGGTTCCCGACATGACGGGCGCTCCTTCCGGCCGCGGGCGGGCTCTGCGGTCCGTCTCTGCGATCCACCGTGCGCCGCCCGCTGTCCCGGCCGCACGGGGGTGTCGTCCCGTTCGGCTCCCGGCCCGATCCCAGCCCGATCCCAGCCCGATCCCAGCCGGAATCCCGGTCCCATCCCGGCCCCGTCCCGGCCCCATCCCGAACCGATCCCGCCGATCCCGGGCCCCGTCCCGGCAGGTTTCCGGCGCTCTTCCCACTCCCGCCCGCACCCCGCCCGCACCCACTGCCCACACCCCGCCGACGCCCACTGTCCGCACCCCGCCCGCACGCCCGTCGGCGACCACCCCGAGCCGCCCGGAGCCGCCCGGAACGACGTACGGTGGAACCGGAGGCCGTGTCGTGCACGTCACCGGAACCCAGTTCGCCCGCTTCGCCGACCGCACCGAGGCGGGCCGTCGGCTGGCCGCCCTCCTGGGCCGGGTGGCAGGCCCCGACACCGTGGTCGTGGCGCTGCCGAGGGGCGGGGTGCCGGTGGCGGCCGAGGTCGCGGCGGCGCTCGGCGCACCGCTGGACATCTGTGTGATCCGCAAGCTCGGCGTGCCCTACCAGCCCGAGTTGGGCATGGGGGCGATCGGTGAGGGCGGCGTCCGGGTGCTGAACCAGCAGGTCATCCGGTTCTCCTCGGTGACCGGCGAGCAGCTGGCCGAGGTGGAGCGCACGGAGCGCGCCGAGCTGGAGCGCCGGGCCCGCCGCTACCGGGGCGACCGGCCGCCCACCGACCTGCGCGGGCGCACCGTGATCGTGGTGGACGACGGCATCGCCACCGGCTCGACCGCCCGGGCGGCCTGCCGGATCGTCCGGGAGCGCGGCGCGGCGCGGGTAGTGCTCGCCGTGCCGGTCGCGCCCCCGGACTGGACCGAGCGCCTCGACGAGGTCGCCGACGATCTGGTCTGCGTGGCCACGCCGTCCCCGTTCTTCGCGATCGGCGAGTTCTACGCCGACTTCTCGCAGACCGAGGACGCGGAGGTGCTGCGGCTGCTCGCCGAGGCCGCCGACGATCCGCCCGCGGCCGGTGCCGGGATCGACCGCGAGCTGTCGCTGTCCGTCGCCGGGGTCCGTCTCGCGGGCCGGCTGACCGTCCCGGCCGGGGCGCGCGGGGTCGTCGTCTTCGCGCACGGCAGTGGCAGCGGGCGGCACAGCCCGCGCAACCGGCACGTCGCCGACTACCTGAACCGCACCGGGCTGGCCACGCTGCTGTTCGACCTGCTCACCGAGGCCGAGGAAGCCGACCGGCGGAACGTGTTCGACGTGGCGCTGCTGGGCTCCCGGCTGACCGCCGTCGCCCGCGAGTTGGGCGGGGACGGTGGCGGGGAGGCCGCCGTCCCCGAGACGCCGGGCCTGCCGCTCGGGTTGTTCGGCGCCAGCACCGGCGCGGCCGCCGCGCTGCACACCGCCGCCGAGCTGGGGCCGGCCGTGCGCGCCGTGGTCTCCCGGGGCGGTCGCCCGGACCTCGCCCCGCCGGACACGCTGGCCCGGGTGCGCGCCCCGACGCTGCTCGTCGTCGGCTCACTGGACCCCGCCGTGCTCGACCTCAACCGGCAGGCCCGGAGCGGGTTGCGCTGCGAGACCGGGCTCGCGGTGGTGCCGCACGCGAGCCACCTGTTCGAGGAGCCGGGGACCCTGGACCGGGTCGCCGAGCTGGCCTCGGACTGGTTCCTCCGCCATCTCCCGCGCCCCACCGGCCCCGGAGGTGCGTGAGCGTCCCATTGCGCAGACCTCGGGCATCACCCCCGGTCAGCAGCGCATTTTGCGCAGCCGACAGCGGGATTTTCTGATCAGCTTGTACACATTGAGCAGTCAAAAAGCGACCTGTTGCCCAACCCCTCCGACAGTAGCAAGCTCTCCGCAACCACACCGCCCACCCGTTCGCGGTGCGGTCGCGATCCAGCGGAAGCCTCGACGCCGAGGCCCGAAGTGGAGGAACGAGCGATGACCCCGCAGTCCCACGCCCTTGAGTTGACCCCCGAGGAGCGCGAGGCCGGTCTTGACGCCGACCAGCTGCGCCGCCTCGTCGGGCTCGTCGAGCACGACGCCGCCGCCGACCCGTTCCCGGTGACGGCCCAGGACGCAGTCGTCTTCGTGGTCGGCAACGCCACCCAGACGGCCCAGTTCTACCAGGTCGTCTTCGGCATGGAGCTGGTCGCCTACTCCGGCCCGGAGACCGGCCGCCGCGACCGCAAGGCCTACGTGCTCCGCTCCGGCTCCTGCCGCTTCGTGATCAAGGGCGGCGTCCACCCGGACAGCCCGCTGCTCGACCACCACCACCGCCACGGCGACGGCGTCGTCGACCTCGCCCTGGAGGTCCCGGACGTCGACAAGTGCATCGAGCACGCCCGTGCCACCGGCGCCACCATCCTGGAGGAGCCGAACGACGTCTCGGACGAGAACGGCACCGTGCGCCGCGCGGCCATCGCCACCTACGGCGAGACCCGCCACACCCTGATCGACCGCTCCCGCTACAACGGCCCGTACCTGCCGGGCTACGTCGTCGCTCAGAGCAAGGTCACCCACCCGGAGGGCTCGCCGAAGCGCCTCTTCCAGGCCCTCGACCACGCCGTCGGCAACGTCGAGCTGGGCCGGATGGACGAGTGGGTGACGTTCTACAACCGCGTCATGGGCTTCGTGAACATGGCCGAGTTCGTCGGCGACGACATCGCCACCGACTACTCCGCGCTGATGTCCAAGGTCGTCGCCAGCGGCAACCACCGGGTGAAGTTCCCGCTCAACGAGCCGGCCGTCGCCAAGAAGAAGTCCCAGATCGACGAGTACCTGGAGTTCTACACCGGCCCCGGCTGCCAGCACATGGCGCTCGCCACCAACGACATCCTCACCACCGTGGACGTGCTGCGGGCCCGCGGCGTGGAGTTCCTCACCACCCCGGACGCCTACTACGACGACCCGGAGCTGCGCGAGCGGATCGGCAAGGTCCGGGTGCCGATCGAGGAGCTGAAGAAGCGCGGCATCCTGGTCGACCGCGACGAGGACGGCTACCTGCTCCAGATCTTCACCAAGCCGATCGGCGACCGCCCCACCGTCTTCTACGAGTTCATCGAGCGGCACGGTTCGCTCGGCTTCGGCAAGGGCAACTTCAAGGCGCTCTTCGAGTCCATCGAGCGCGAGCAGGACCGCCGCGGCAACCTGTGAGCGTCGGCCGACCCTGATTCGGCGCCGGCACTGACGAACGGTCGAGGAGGACCAAGGAGATGGCGTACTACCGGCAGCTGGGCAGCATCCCGCCCAAGCGGCACACCCAGCACCGCACCCCCGAAGGCGGGCTCTACTACGAGGAGTTGATGGGCGAGGAGGGGTTCTCCTCGGACTCCTCACTGCTCTACCACCGGGGCATCCCCTCGGCGGTGGTCAACGCGGTGCCCTGGGAGCTGCCGGACCAGTCCACCGTGCCCAACCATCCCCTCCTCCCCCGCCACCTCAAGCTGCACTCGCTGTTCGCGGACCAGGACTGGAAGTCCGCGGACGTCGTCAGCAGCCGGCGGCTCGTCCTCGGCAACGGCGACGTACGGCTCTCGTACGTCGCCGCCGGGGCCCCGAGCGAGCTCTACCGCAACGGGCTCGGCGACGAGTGCGTGTACGTGGAGTCCGGTTCCGGCACGCTCGAGACGGTGTTCGGCTCGATCGAGGTCGGGCAGGGCGACTACGTGATCATCCCGCGCGCCACCACCCACCGCTGGGTGCCGGCCGGTGACGAGCCGCTGCGCGCGTACTGCATCGAGGCGAACAGCCACATCAGCCCGGTCAAGCGCTACCTGTCCAAGTACGGGCAGCTGCTGGAGCACGCGCCGTACTGCGAGCGGGACTTCCGCGGACCGGTCGGACCGCTGCTGGCCGACACCCCCGGGGACGTCGACGTGCTGGTCAAGCACCGCGGCCCGAACGGGGTTTCGGGCACCCGCTACACCGTGCCGCACCACCCCTTCGACGTGGTCGGCTGGGACGGCTGTCTGTACCCGTACGCCTTCAACATCAAGGACTACGAGCCGATCACCGGCCGGGTCCACCAGCCGCCGCCGGCCCACCAGGTGTTCGAGGGCGACGGCTTCGTGATCTGCAACTTCGTTCCGCGCAAGGTGGACTACCACCCGCTGTCGATCCCGGTGCCGTACTACCACGCCAACGTGGACAGCGACGAGGTCATGTTCTACTGCGGCGGCGACTACGCGGCCCGCAAGGGCTCGGGCATCGGCCAGGGCTCCATCTCGCTGCACCCGGGCGGGCACACCCACGGGCCGCAGCCGGGAGCGTACGAGCGCAGCATCGGCGTGGAGTTCTTCGACGAACTGGCCGTCATGGTGGACACCTTCCGCCCGCTGGAGCTCGGCGAGGGCGGCCGGGCCGGCGAGGACCCCAACTACGCCTGGACCTGGTCCGGTCGGGGGCCCGGGCGATGAGCGCGCTGTCTCCGCTGGTCACGATTCCCGAACTGTTCCGCGGCCTGTTCGACGACGCGGCGGTGTTCCCCCCGGGGAACCTGCCGGTCGTCCAGGCGGTGCCCGCGCACCGGGTGCACCGCGCCGCCTGGTACGCCGAGGCGGTCGGCCCGTTCCTCTGCGGGGCGGGCCGGCTCGGCGAGCTGGCCGCGGCGGTCACGAACTCCCCCGAGGCCGCGGGCACTTCCGCGGCCGGAGGTGCCACGGCGGTGACGGCCGCCGGGGTCGAGGGGGGCACGGCGGGGGCGGACGGATCGGTGGCGGCGGGCGACCCGCCGCTCAAGGTCGGGCTGGTGCTGCCGGGGGGCAGCGCCGAGCTCGCCCCGGCGCTCGCCGCCGCCGCACCGTTCGAGCTGGCCGGCGTCGAGCTGGCCACCCGGGACGCCGCCGAGGCGGTGGCCGCACTGGACCTGCTGCTGCCGCCGGACGTCCCCGCCGCCATCGAGGTGCCGCGCGAACTCCTGCGCGGCGACGGGCTGGACGACGTCCTGGACGTGCTGGTGAACAGTCCGTACCGGGCGAAGTTCCGCACCGGAGGGCTGGTCGCCGCGGCGTTCCCGGACGAGGAGGAGCTGGCCGCCTTCCTCACCGGCTGCGCACAGCGCGGACTGCCCTACAAGTGCACGGCCGGGCTGCACAACGCCGTCCGGCACACCGACCCGGAGACCGGCTTCGAGCACCACGGCTTCCTGAACGTGCTGCTGGCCGCGCAGGAGACCGACCGGGCCGCGGCCGCGGCGGTGCTGGCGGAGCGCGACGGCGAGGTGCTGGCCAAGGCGGTCCGCGCACTGACGGACCGTCAGGTCACGGTGATCCGCAACTCGTTCACCGCGTTCGGCACCTGTAGCATCACCGAGCCCCTGGACGACCTGGCCGCGCTCGGCCTGCTCCCGTCGCCCAGTTCACCGCACCAGGAGGACCGTTGACCACCCCCCGCTGCTGGCTCGCCAGCGCCCAGGACTCGCCGTTCGGCGTGCACAACCTGCCGTACGGCGTCTTCACCGCCGCCGACCAGCCCGGGCGGCGCCGGATCGGCGTGCGCGTCGGGGACTTCGTGCTGGACGCCGGGGCGGCCGCCCGCGCGGCCGGCGCGCCGTCGGAGCTGCTGGACGCGGACTCGCTCAACCCGCTGATGGCGGCCGGGCGTCCGGTCTGGACCCGGGTCCGGGCGGACCTCACCACCTGGCTCACGGACGAGTCCTTCCGCGAGGCGCTGTCGCCCGTGCTGCTGCCGGCGGACGAGGTGGAGCTGCACCTGCCGTTCGAGGTCGCCGACTACGTCGACTTCTACGCCTCGGAGCACCACGCCACCAACCTGGGCCGGATCCTCCGCCCCGGCACGGAGCCGCTCACCCCCAACTGGAAGCACCTGCCGATCGGTTACCATGGGCGGGCGGGCACGGTCGTGGTCTCCGGCACCCCGGTGGTGCGGCCGCACGGGCAGCGCAAGGCACCCGCCGACGCCGCGCCGACCTTCGGGCCGACGCGCCGGCTGGACATCGAGGCCGAGGTCGGCTTCGTCGTGGGCACCCCGTCGGAGCTGGGCCGGCAGGTCACGCTGGGCGACTTCCGCGAGCACGTGTTCGGCGTCTGCCTGCTCAACGACTGGTCCGCACGGGACATCCAGGGTTGGGAGTACGTACCGCTCGGCCCGTTCCTCGGCAAGTCCTTCGCCACCTCGGTCTCGCCCTGGATCGTCCCCCTGGACGCCCTGGAGCACGCCCGGGTGGCGCCGCCGGAGCGCGACGTCGAGCCGCTGGCGTACCTGGACGACCGGGGCGGCGAGCCGTGGGGCCTGGACCTGGCCATGGAGGTCCGGCTGAACGGGCACCCGGTCTCCCGGCCGCCGTTCGCCACCATGTACTGGACGGCGCAGCAGCAGCTGGCCCACATGACCGTCAACGGCGCCTCGCTGCGCACCGGCGACCTGTTCGCCTCCGGGACGGTCAGCGGGCCGGAGCCGGAGACCCGGGGCGCGCTGATCGAGCTGACCTGGAACGGCGAGGAGCCGCTGAAGCTTCCGGACGGCACGACCCGGACGTTCCTGGAGGACGGCGACGAGGTCGTCATCACCGCCACGGCTCCCGGGCCGGACGGTGCGGTGATCGGCTTCGGCGAGGTTACCGGGCGCGTACGGGGCTGAGGGGGCTTCGTTGGGCCCGCGGGCCCGCGGGTCTGCGCGTCTGCACGTCTGCACGTCTGCGGGCGGCAGATGACAGGTAACGGATGACGAATGACAGCTGACAGATTTCAGATGTTGAAATCTGTCAGCTGTCATCTGTTCGCGCGGTGATCACAACTCCCCGCCTCCCCGGTACGGTGGGCCGAGGAATCGGCTGACATCGACCGGCGCCGACGGACGTCGGCGCCGCCGAGGGACGGGAGCGGGCCCGATGAGCGCACAGGTGGCGGAGGTCCGGGCGTTCCTGGACGGCGGCGTCGGACGGATCGTGCTGAACCGCCCGCGGGCGCTCAACTCGCTCACCCGCGACATGGTCTCCGCCCTGCGCACCACCCTGCACGACTGGGCCGCGGACGACCGGATACGCGCCGTCGCGCTGACCGGCGCCGGCGAGCGCGGCCTGTGCGCGGGCGGCGACGTCCGCATGATGCACGACGAAGCCAAGGCCGGCGGGGCCGGCGCCCGGGCGTTCTTCCGCGACGAGTACCGCCTGAACGCCCTGATCGCCCGCTACCCGAAGCCGTACGTCGCGGTCCTGGACGGCATCACCATGGGCGGTGGCGTCGGGGTGTCCGCCCACGGCACGGTACGGATCGTCACCGAACGCTCCAGGGTCGCGATGCCCGAGACCCGCATCGGCCTCGTCCCCGACGTCGGCGGCAGCCGTCTGCTCGCCCACGCCCCGGGCGAGCTGGGCACCCACCTCGGCCTCACCTCCGCCTCGATGGGGCCGGGCGACGCCCTGCTGTGCGGGTTCGCCGACCACTTCGTGCCCTCGGTACGCATCCCGGACCTGCTCGCCGCCCTGAGCCGGAGCACCGCGGACGCGGCCGCGAGCGGCACCACCGAGGCCGACAGCCCGGTCGACGGCCTGGTCGCCGCGCACGCCGAGCCCGCGCCGCCCGCCGCCCTGGCCGACCAGCGCGCCTGGATCGACAGCTGCTACGCGGCCGACACCGTCGAGGAGATCGTCGACCGCCTGTTCGACTCCGGCGTCCCGGAGGCGAAGGAGGCCGCCGAAGCGGTCCTGGCGAACTCCCCCACCGCCGTCAAGGCCACCCTGGCCGCGCTGCGCCGCGCCCGCACGCTGGCCTCGCTGGAGGCGGTGCTCGACCAGGAGTACCGGGTCTCGTGCGCCGCCCTGGACAGCCACGACCTGGTCGAGGGCATCCGCGCCCAGGTGATCGACAAGGACCTCGCTCCCCGCTGGGAGCCCGCCACGCTGGCCGAGGTGACGGAGGCGGACGTCGCCCGCTACTTCGCCCCGCGCGAGGGCGACGAGCTCGGCCTGGCCTGACCCCGGCCCCGACTCCCCCACCGGCACACCTGGAGCCCGCCGTGAACCACCCCGCGCAGCCGTCCGCCCCGGCCGACGGAGCCGACCCCGCCGGCCACACCGGCCCTACCGCCCCCGACACCCGCACCGCCCGCACCGCCCCCACCGGCCACGCCGGCCCGAACGCCGACCCGCTGTCCCGGGTGCCGCTGGGCGAGCAGGTGCGCGGGCTGCTGTTGGAGGGTCTGCTGACCGGCCGCTGGCAGCCGGGTGACCGGATCGTCGAGCGGCGCCTGGCGGTCGAGTTGAACGTCAGCCAGGCGCCCGTCCGCGAGGCGTTGCGCGCGCTCCAGGCGCTCGGGCTGCTGGACGCCGAGCCCAACCGGGGCGTGCGGGTGCGCGAGATCGGCCCGGCCGAGCTGCGCGAGGTCTACCAGGTGCGGGCGGCGCTGGAGCGGCTGGCCGCCGAGTCGGCGGTGGTCCGGCTGGCCGGGGACACCACCGCCCTGGAGCGGCACGCGGAGCGGATGGCGGCGGCCGCGGCGGCCGGCGACGCCCTCGGCCAGGCCCGGCACGGGGTGGCCTTCCACCACGAGGTCGTGGCCGCGTCCGGCAACGGGACGCTCCTGCGGACCTGGGAGGGCCTCGGGGTCGAGGTGTGGACGGTGCTGTCGCTGCACCGGATCCGGCCGGAGCTGCACGAGAACGCCGCCGACCACCGGCCGCTGATCGAAGCCTTCCGCCGTCAGGACCCGGAGGTGGGCCGACTGCTGGCCGAACACGTCCTGGCGTACGCCCGGCACTCCGGCTGAGTCATCGGCGCGGTCGTTCGGGAGCGTCATGAGTTCGCATAAAGATGATCGATCATCGCTCAAACTACTCGCGAGTACCCATTGACGGGCGATCCGACCACTCCCTACGGTCCAAAGAGTTCCATGGAGAGAAAAGCTATTCCGCATCCCGGAATCAGCACCCTGAAGCGTACCGATGAAGGGGAACCACCCGTGTCCCAGCTCGACCAGCTTCCCGACCAGGACCCCGAGGAGATCGCGGAGTGGCGCGCGTCCCTGGACGCCGCCCGCGACTTCGGTGGACCGCACCGCGCCGCCCACCTGCTGCGCCGCCTCGTCGAACACGCCGAACTGCGGCGCCTCGACGTCCCTCCGCTGCTGGACACCCCGTACGTCAACACCATCCCCACCGCCGCCGAACCGGAGTTCCCCGGCGACGAGGAGATGGAACGCCGGATCACCGCCTGGAACCGCTGGAACGCCGCCGCCATGGTGACCAGGGGCAACCACCGCGGCGGCCTGGGCGGGCACATGGCCACCTACGCCTCCGCCGCCTGGCTGTACGAGGTCGGCTTCCAGCACTTCTTCCGCGGCAAGGAGGCCGACGGCTCCGGCGACCAGCTGTACGTGCAGGGCCACGCCGCGCCCGGCGTCTACGCCCGCGCGTACCTGGAGGGCCGGATCTCCGAGGACCGGCTGGACCGCTTCCGCCAGGAGGCCGGCGGCGACGGCCTGCCCTCCTATCCGCACCCGCGCCGGCTGCCCTGGTTCTGGGAGTTCCCGACCGTCTCGATGGGCCTCGGGCCGCTCTCGGCCATCCACCAGGCCCGGTTCAACCGGTACCTGACCGCGCGCGGGATCAAGGACACCTCCGGCTCGCACGTGTGGGCCTTCCTCGGCGACGGCGAGATGGACGAGCCGGAGGCCACCGCCGCGCTCGCCCTGGCCGCGCGGGAGGAGCTGGACAACCTCACCTTCGTGGTCAACTGCAACCTGCAACGCCTGGACGGGCCGGTGCGCGGCAACGGCAAAATCGTGCAGGAGCTGGAGCGCCGGTTCCGCGCGGCCGGCTGGAACGTGGTCAAGTCGCTCTGGGGCGAGGCCTGGGACGACCTGCTGGCCCGCGACACCACCGGCGCACTGGTCCGCCGCCTGGGCGAGGTGCCGGACGGACAGTTCCAGACCTACGCCGCCTCCGACGCCGGGTACATCCGCGAGCACCTCGGTCACGGCTCGCCCGAACTGCGGGCGCTCATCGACACCTTGGACGACCGGCGGCTCGTCGAGACCGTCGCCACCTCCCGGGGCGGCCACGAGCCGCGCAAGGTGTACGCGGCCTACCGCGCGGCGCTGGAGCACCGGGGCGCACCCACGGTGGTACTGGTGCAGACCGTCAAGGGCTGGACGCTCGGCCCCGGCTTCGAGTCCCGCAACGCCAACCACCAGATGAAGAAGCTCTCCGGGCCGGAGTTCCGGGCGATGCGCGACCTGCTCGAACTCCCCATCCCGGACTCTGCGTTGGAAGGTGAGCTGCCCCCGTACGCACACCCCGGCGCGGACTCGCCGGAGGCCCGCTACCTTCGCGAACGCCGCGCCGCCCTCGGCGGTCCCGCACCCGCCCGGAGGGTGCGCTTCACCCCGCTGCCCGAGCTGCCGGGCAAGCCCTTCGCGACCCTGTTCAAGGGCTCCGGCAGCCAGGAGATCGCCACCACCATGGCCTTCGTCCGACTGGTCAAGGACCTGATGCGGGACGAGGAGACCGGCCACCGCTGGGTGCCGATCGTCCCGGACGAGGCGCGCACCTTCGGCATGGAGTCGCTCTTCCCGACCGCCGGGATCTACTCCCCGCTGGGGCAGACCTACGACCCGGTCGACCGCGACCAGCTGCTCCACTACAAGGAGTCGGCGACCGGCCAGATCCTCAACGAGGGCATCACCGAAGCCGGTTCGATGGCCTCACTGACCGCCGCCGCGACCGCGTACGCCACCCACGGCGAGCCGGTCGTCCCGTTCTACATCTTCTACTCGATGTTCGGCTGGCAGCGCACCGCCGACCAGATGTGGGCACTGGCCGACCAGTTGGGGCGCGGCTTCCTGATCGGCGCCACCGCCGGCCGCACCACCATGACCGGCGAGGGCCTTCAACACGCCGACGGACACTCGCAGTTGATCGCCTCCACCAACCCGGCGGCGCTCTGCTACGACCCGGCATTCGGCTACGAGGTGGCCGCGATCGTCCGCGAGG
Organism: Kitasatospora sp. NPDC056651; assembly: GCF_042792155.1. Lineage (NCBI taxonomy): Bacteria > Bacillati > Actinomycetota > Actinomycetes > Kitasatosporales > Streptomycetaceae > Kitasatospora > Kitasatospora sp. NPDC056651. The sequence goes on from NZ_JBHTWX010000001.1 coordinate 332,740, forward strand.
GCCTGCGCCGGATGTACGGCAGCAGCGAGCAGCACCCGCTGGGCGAGGACGTGTTCTACTACCTCACCGTCTACAACGAGGCGCTGCCGCAGCCGGCACTCCCGGCCGGCGACGAGATCCTGGACGGCATCCTCCGCGGTCTCTACCGCTACCGCACCGCGGAAGCCGCCGAGCTGTCGGCCGCGCTGCCCGCCGACGCACCGCGGCTCCAACTGCTCGCCTCCGGCACCGCCGTGCGCTGGGCCCTGGCCGCGCAGCGCCTGCTCGGCGAGGAGTGGAACGTGGCGGCCGACGTCTGGTCCGCACCCTCCTGGACGGAACTGCGCCGCGAGGCCCTGGACAGCGACGCGGCCAACCTGGCGCAGGCGGCGGCCGGCACCGGCGCCGCGGCCCGGGTGCCGTTCGTGACCCGGGCGCTGGCGGGGGCGCCCGGACCGGTGCTGGCGGTCAGCGACTGGATGCGCGCGGTGCCGGACCAGATCCGTCCCTGGGTGGAGCAGGAGTGGACCTCGCTGGGCACCGACGGCTTCGGCCTCTCGGACAGCCGGGCGGCGGCGCGACGCCACTTCGGGGTGGACGCCGAGTCGGTGACGGTCGCGGCGCTCGCCGCGCTGGCCCGTCGGGGCGAGGTCACGGCGGAGAGCGCGCGGCGGGCCGCCGAGCGCTACGGCGTCCGGTTCTGACCGGCCGCGGCCCCGCCCCCGCCGCTGTCTGGTGACCGGCGTCTCGCATACCAAGACTGGCGCGAGGCGGGGCGCGTCGTAGATCGTTGGGTGGTCAGGGCGCGCCCGCGCGGCGCCGAGCAGCGGAAATGGGAGTCGACGGCGATGACCGAGACCGAGACCTACGAGACGATCCTGGTCGAGCGCAAGGGCCGGGTTGGGCTGATCACGCTCAACCGGCCCAAGGCGCTCAACGCGCTCAACACCCGGCTGATGAACGAGGTGGTGGCCGCCGCCACCGCCTTCGACCGGGACCCGGAGATCGGCTGTCTGGTGATCACCGGTTCGGAGAAGGCCTTCGCGGCCGGCGCCGACATCAAGGAGATGCAGGGCAACCGGTTCCCGGACGTCTACCTCGACGACTGGCTGGGCCCGTGGGACCGGCTCGGCGCGCTGCGCAAGCCGGTGGTGGCCGCGGTGGCCGGCTTCGCGCTGGGCGGTGGCTGCGAGCTGGCGATGCTGTGCGACATCCTGCTGGCGGCGGACACCGCCAAGTTCGGGCAGCCGGAGATCAAGCTCGGCGTCATCCCCGGCATCGGCGGCTCGCAGCGGCTGACCCGGGCGGTCGGCAAGGCGAAGGCCATGGAGCTGTGCCTGACCGGCCGGATGATGGGCGCCGAGGAGGCCGAGCGGGCCGGGCTGGTCTCCCGGATCGTCCCGGCGGACCAGCTGCTCTCCGAGGCGCTGGCCACCGCCGAGACGGTCGCGGCGATGTCCACCCCGGCGGCGATCATGATGAAGGAGAGCGTCAACCGCGCCTTCGAGACCACCCTCGCCGAGGGCGTCCGCTTCGAGCGCCGGCTCTTCCACGCGGCCTTCGCCACGGCGGACCAGAAGGAGGGCATGGCGGCCTTCGCCGAGAAGCGCCCGCCGGAGTTCACCAACCGCTGACGGGGCCGGACGCTTGACGGCTGACGGCTGACGGCGCTGACAGAGTTCAGCTTTCAGATTTCAGATGTTGAAATCTGTCAGCTGAACTCTGTCGCCTGTCGGCCGGCCAGTCATCAGCCGTCGGCCGCCGTCCCTCGGCCGCCGGCCCCTCACCCCTCCCCCACACTCATCCCTCCCCCGCACTCACTCCTCGACCGCCACCGTGTTCAGCCGGGCGAGCCCACTGCGGGTGGCGGCGACCACGATCTGGTCGCCCGGGGCGAGCCGCCGGGTGCGGTCCGGGAAGTTCCACTGCAACGGCCCGCCGTGGGAGAAGCGCGCGGCGATCACCCGGACGCCGCCCGGGTCCTCCAGGTCGTGCCGGTTCAGCCCGATCAGCCCGCTGCCGTCCTCCACCTTCAGCTCGGCGATCAGCAGCACGTGCCGGAGCACCGACAGCGTGCCCCGCACCTCGCGCCCCATCAACGCCGCCGCGAAGGCCGGCGCGGCCAGGTAGGACACCGATCGGGAGGCCGCGTTGTCCAGCGTCCGGTAGAAGTGACTGGCGAAGTCGTCCTCGAACAGCCTCACCACCACCCGGACTTCGGGATTTCCGTGGCGCGCTTCGAGGGCCGCCTCCAGATTGGTGGCGTCGTCCCCGCTGACCGCGACCAGCGCCCGGCTGTGCTTCAGCCGCGCCCGACGCAGTTGCTGCTCGAACGGACCGTCCCCCACCACCACCGGAATCCCCAGGGCTCGTACGGCGGCCACGCCGCGCGCCTGCGGGTCCCGTTCCATGCAGACCACCGGCACTCCCATGTCGTGCAGTTGGGTGGCCACCCGGGTGCCGACGTTGCCGAGGCCGACGACGATCACGTGGTCCCGGGTGCCCGCCCCGGGGTTGCGCGGCTGCCCGCGCCGCCCGGAGCCCAACACCTCGACCGCGATGGCGGTGGCCACCGGCGCGAAGGTGATCCCGCAGATGGTGATCACCACCTGCGCGACCCGCTGCCAGAACCCTCCGGTACCCGTCCCGGAGGCGATGTCGGACAGCTGGTCCGGCTGGGCGGCGCCGGCCAGATCGAGCAGCGCGATGTAGACGGTCCAGCCGAAGTTCCGGTTGAGGTACCACAGCACCCCGAAGGCCAGCAGCACCGCCGCGAGGGCCGTGAGCAGCACCAGCCGCATCCGGGCGCTGGTGAAGAAGCGCATGGTGTCGAGCAGTCGCCAGCGCAGCCGACGGGTCCAGTCGGTCGGTTCCCGGGGCTCGATCCGCAGCACCTGGAGCGCGGCTCTGCCGCCCTGCTCCGCCTCCGGGGCGGCCGGTGGCACCGGTTCGCGCCGCACGCCGCCCGCGCGGATCGGCCCGTCGTCGCCGAACTCGCTGGCGAGCCGCACGAAGTCGGCCGAGTCCCCCCGCTGCTCGGGCAGCAGCCGCATCCTGCCGACGTCCTGCCGGTCGATGTGGTCGGCGACCACGCAGATCCGGTCCGAGGTGATGTCGTCGTCGAACGCGATGTGCAGGTAACGCCCTTCGATCTCTACCGAGTTGGGCCGCCCGAGCGCGGCCGAGGCGAAGGCCGGGGCGGCGGTGGCGGATCCGGAGAGCGCGGCGCCGTTCTTGAGCAGCCGCTCGATGTTCTCGCCGAGCCGCTGGTTGAACATCCGGAACACGATGCGGATGTCCGGGTTGTGGTTCTGGGCGCTGAGTGCCGCGTGGATGTTCTCCTGGTCGCTCCCCTCGACCAGGGCGAGACCGCGCGCGGTGCCGATGGACACCGCCCGCAGCGCTTCCTCGGTGACGCTGGCGTACTCCACGACCGCGGCGACACCCGAGAGTTGCTCGATCTGCGGCGCGTGGTCGCGGGTCCGGTCGGCGACCAGGACGACCACCGGCACGTCGTAGTGTTCGACGAGCTCCAGGACCAGTCGATGGGCCAGCGCATTGCCTCCGCAGACGATGTAGTGCTGGCTGATCGGTTCGACCGGAGGGGTCCCCCACCCTTCAGAAGTCATATCGAAGGATGGTATCGATGGAAAATGTCCGGAACATGACGTTCCGGCGACCGCCATGAATCACCCGAACGGCCGTATCCGGCGCGCGGTCCGATCTCGGCGCGGAGAGGCTGGGGTTCGTTCCCTGCCCGCCAGCCGGCCGCCCCGGACGACTCGTGAGCCGCGCGCGTCACCCGACCCGCGCGTCACACGTCGGCCGCGACCCCTCGCCCGGCATCAACCCGAGGAGTACGCCACCGTGGTCTCCCCGATCATCACCCCCGACGGTTCCCCGGTCCAGGGCCCGCTCGGACTGCTCGCCAAGGCCGCCTGGCAGGTCCTGCTGGTCGCCGGACTCGCCTCGCTGGCCCTCGGAATCGTGGTCTTCGTCTGGCCCAAGGAGACGCTCCTGGTGGTGGGCGTGCTGTTCGGGCTCTACCTGCTGGTGATCGGCATCGTCCAGCTGGTCGCCGCGTTCGGCACCCACTCCACCACCGCGTTGCGGGTCCTGGCCTTCATCAGCGGCGCGATCTGCGTACTGCTGGGGCTGCTCTGCTTCCGCAGCGCCGTGCAGTCCCTGCTGCTGCTCGCCCTCTGGATCGGGATCGGCTGGCTGTTCCGCGGCATCACCCAGCTCGCTGCCGCCATCTCCGACCCGCTGATGCCCGCCCGCGGCTGGCAGGCCTTCGCGGGCGTGGCCAACACCCTGGCCGGCGTGCTGCTGATGGTGTGGCCGGTCGGGTCGATCGCCGCGCTGACCGTGCTGGCCGGGTGCTGGCTGGTGATCCTCGGGCTGGTCGAGATCGTGACGGCGCTGCAGGTCCGCAGCCGGGCCAAGCAGATCCCGTCGGGGGCCTGACACCTCCACCCGTGCCGCTGTGAGGCCGTGTCCCACCGGGGCACGGCCTCACAGCTGAGCGCGGCAGGTCCGGGCGCGGCAGGTCGCAGGCCCAGCCGGTCACGGGCGCGGCCGGTCACGGGCGCGACGCGTAGCCGATCCGGAACGTGGCGGCCTCCAGGCGGTCCGGACCGAGCCGGACGTCGGTCAGCCGCTCGGCGAGGGCGAACGCGGCCGGTGTGTGCAGTTCGCGCGCCTCCGTCTCCAGCTCGAAACCGCAGGCGGTCAGCAGTTCGGGGATGCCCGGAGCGTCGGCGTCCGAGCCGTCCCGCTCGCCGGGGAAGAGCGGCTCGAAGTGAAGTCGCCGACTGCCGTGCTCCCACCAGTGGAAGTGGTCGACCGCCATGGAGTTGCGGAAGTGCGAGACCATTCGGGTGCCCTCGCCGAGCCGGGGAACGAGCTCGTCCAGGGTGCCGAGGTAGCCGAACGGTTCCACGCCGAGCGCCCAGCCACCGAGTTCGGCGACCGCCACGAACAGCCGGTCGCCCTCGGAGTCGGACAGCCCCCCGGTCTCCTCGTCTCCCTCGTCGTCCTCGTCTCCCTCGGCCTCTCCGTCCTCGAAGGACTCCCAGGCCGCGATCACCGCGTCCAGCCCGGTGACCTCACGGCCGGGCAGGGCGTCGAACCGGCGCAGCAGCTCGTCGGCGGAGATCCCCTGGACCTGGGTGAGGCAGTAGGCCTCACCCAGGACGGGGTAGCGCTCGGCGAACCAGGTGTAGTCCGTGGCGTGTGCGGTCATGACGGGGATGCTGCCAGACGCCTCGGACACCGCTCACCGAGGCTGTCCCCGCCAGAGCGCCTCGTCACAGCCGGAGCAGCTCGTCACAGCCAGACCGGCTCGTCCGTCCCCCAACGCCCGGGCGGGCGCGACCAGTCGGCGGGCGCGCCGTCGTACCCGATCGGCGGCAGGGCGTGGCGCAGCCGACCGTACGCGGAGTCGGTCTCGGCCAGCCAGTGGGAGGGGTCGTACGGTTCGTCCGGAGTCGCCCGCGGCGCCTCCGGTTCGATGCCGTGCAGCAGCCAGTCGGCCGTACCGGCGAGGGAGAAGCGCAGGTGGCGGCCGCCGGGGCGGCGGGTGCGCTGGTCGGTGAGGGCGCGCAGGACAGCGGCGGCGATGAGGTAGCCGGTGCCGTGGTCGAGGGCCTGGGCGGGCAGCACGCCCGGACGGCCGGCGGGGGCGGCCTCGTGGCCGGCGATGCCGACGCCCGCCTGGACCAGGCTGTCGAAGCCGCGCCGCCCGGCCCAGGGGCCGGTCCAGCCCCAGGCGCAGAGCTGGACGAGGATCAGGTCCGGTCGGCGGGCGAACAGCGCGTCGGGGCTGAGGCCGTGGGCGTCGAGGGCGCCGGGGCGGTAGCCGCTGACGACGACGTCGGCGGTGGCGAGCAGTTCCTCGAAGACCGCGCGGTCGGCCGGTTCGGCGAGGTCGAGGCGGGTGGAGCGCTTGCCGAAGCCGGTGTCGGCGTGGGCGTCCTCGGCCTCGGGCAGCCGGGGCGAGTCGATCCGCAGGACGTCGGCGCCGAGCAGGGCGAGGGTCCGGGTGGCCACCGGTCCGGCGATCACCCGGGTGAGGTCCAGGACCCGGATCCCGGCGGCGGGCCGGTCCACCGGGGCCCCGGCGAGCGGGCGGACGGGCGCGGACCGGGCCGTGGCACCGACCTCCAGGTGCTCCACCAGGGGGTGCCCAGCCGTACTCACCGGCGCGACTGCCACCGCGAGTGCCCCTGCCTCGTACGCGCGCTCCTGGACCCGCTCGGCCGGCAGCGTCCCGAGCACCTCGGCGAGCCGCTCGGGCCCGGCGTCGGCGGCGAGGCCGAGGGCGGAGAGCAGCCGGGCACGGTGGTGCGGGTAGTTGGCGTGAGTGCGCACCCAGCCGTCGGCGGTGCGCCAGAAGCCGGAGTGCGGGGTGAAGCTGACGGGCGTGCGGCCGTCGACCGCCAGGTGTCGCTCGCTGATGAAGGCGGTGGCGACCGCGCCCTGGTTCACCCGGACGGCAGCGACGGGCGACGGGCCGCCGGCGCGATGGGCGGCGAGCTCGGCGGCGGCCAGCGAGCAGACCGCGACGGTGGCCCGGGCCAGCTGGCGCACCGGCAGCCCGGAGGGCAGGACGTCCTCCGGGCCGTGGAAGGCCACCCGCTCCAGCAGTTCGGCCGGTCCGCCGAGGGCCGTCCAGGCGTGGGCGGTGGGGCCGTCGGCGGCGCCTGCCGATCCAACGGCGCCGGCGGTTCCGGCGGTTCCGGCGGTTCCGGCGATGTCTGCGGGCAGCGGACGATCTGTCATGTCCGGCATTGTGCTCCCCTTCTCAGGCGCTCGCTGTGACGCCCGCCACCAGCATCAGCAGCACCGCCGAGACCACGGTCATCCGGCGGGCCGCCTGCGGGGTGCCGCCGAACCGGCCGCCGAGGCGCCCACTGGCGTGCGCGACCAGCCCGTACACCACGGCGCAGGCCAGCACGTTCAGCGAGCCGAGCGCGAGCACCTGCCCGCCGACCGGCAGCGAGGCCTCCGGGTCGACGAACTGCGGCACGAGGGAGAGGTAGAGCAACAGCCCCTTGGGGTTGAGCAGCGCGGTCAGCATGCTCTGGCGCAGCACCGTCGCGGTGGGCTGCGGCTTGGGCTCGGCGAGAGCGGCCGCGCCCCCGCCCTTGCGCAGCGCGAGCAGCATCATGACGGCCAGCACCAGCAGGTACGCGGCGCCGGTGAGGCGCAGCACAGGCAGAGCGGCCGGGACGGCGCGCAGCGCGGCGGCCAGTCCGGCGCTGGAGAGCAGGGTGTGGACGGCGTACCCGGCGCAGACCCCGCCGACCGCGGTGAGCGCGGCGCGCCGGCCCTGGCCGAGGCCGCGGGCGGCGATGTAGAGCCAGTCGGGGCCCGGGGTGCAGACCAGCAGCAGGTCGACTCCGAGGAAGAGGAGGAGGGCGTGGGTGTCCATGGGCGTGGGCGTGCCTGTCGTGCTCGTCGTGGTGGGGGCCCGGCGGTCGGCCGGGGGTGTTCCGGCGGTGGGCCGGAGTACCGCAGCGGAGGGCGGAGGGTGTCCCGCCGGCGGGCCGGGGCACCCCGGCAACCGGTGCGGTCACTGAAGGTAGCCGGATCGGGCTGGCATGCGATGGCCACTTCATGCCGGTCAGGGCGGCGTTTTGGCAGAATGTTGCGCCATGGACCGAATCGACCGCAGAATCCTCCGCGAGCTCCAGCAGGACGGGCGTCTGACCAACGCCGAGCTGGCTTCCCGGGTGGACCTCACCCCCTCCCCCTGCCTGCGCCGGGTGCGCCAACTGGAGCAGGACGGCGTGATCCGTGGCTACCGGGCGGTGCTGGACGGCGCGGCGGTCGGGCGCGGCTTCCAGCCCTTCGTGACGATCACCATGCGTCACGAGGACCAGGTGACGGTCGCCGAGTTCGAACGCCGGGTGGCCGAGCTGCCCGAGGTGGTCGAGGCGCACCGCCTGTTCGGCGAGCCGGACTACCTGCTGCGGATCGCGGTGGCCGACATAGCCGCGTACGAGCGTTTCATCACCGACGTGCTCTCCGGCCTGCCGGGCATCGCGCAGGTCAACTCGCATCTGACGATGAAGCGGGTGAAGGCCGACCGGGGGCTACCGGTCGGCGGGTAGGGTGCGAACCGGGGCCTGTGCGACTGCCCGTACGGGCAGAGCGACGCACTGCGACATGGGGGGCTGAATTGCGTGTGATCCGCCGTCTCGACCTGGGGTACTTCGTCCGGCCGGCCGCCGAGGTGGGAGGTCCGGAGCCGCGGGTGGAACCGGTGCTCGCGTACCTGGTCCGGCGTCCGGAGGGACTGCTGCTGTTCGACACCGGGATCGGCAGCGGCGAGCCGGAGACCGAGGCGCACTACCGTCCGGTCCGCCGCCCGCTGCCGGAGGCGCTCGCGACGGCCGGGGTCGCCGTCACCGACATCGACCTGGTGGTCAACTGCCACCTGCACTTCGACCACTGCGGTGGCAACCCGCTGTTCGCCGGCACACCCGTGCTGGTCCAGGCCGACGAGCTGACCACCGCCCGGCGCGGCGGTCACACCATCGACGCGCTGGTCGACTTCCCCGGCGCCGAGTACCGCGAGCTGGACGGCGAGGAGGAGGTCTGGCCGGGTGTGCGGGTGCTGCCCACCCCCGGCCACACCGCGGGCCACCAGTCGTTGCTGGTCGACCGCCCGGGCGGTGGGCCGGTCCTGCTGGCCGGGCAGGCCTACGACTTCGCCTCCGAGTACGGCCAGGCGGTGCTCGCCCGGCGGGCGGCGCGCGAGGGCGTGGCCGCGCCGCTGCCCGGGTACCGGGCCTGGCTCGACCAGATGGCGGAGCACGCGCCACGGCGGGTGCTGTTCGCGCACGACCACGCGGTGTGGGAGCCGACCGGATAGCGGCGGCCCCTCACCGCAGCCGGGTACTGCTCCGGCCCGGCCCCGGCCAGGACCCGGCCAGGTGCCACCCGGACCGGCCCGGCTCGACCTGGCTTCGGCCTGTCAGAAGGTGAAGCGCAGCGAGCGGACCCGGTGGTCGAAGCTGGACGGGACGAGCTCCGGCTCGCCGACCGACCGCGCCTCGGGCAGGCGGGTGAACAGCTCGCGGAACAGCACGGTCATCTCCTGCCGGGCCAGGTGCGCGCCGAGACAGTAGTGCGGACCGCCCCCGCCGAAGCCGAGGTGGGGGTTGGGCGTGCGGGTGATGTCGAAGGCGTCCGGGTCGGGGAAGACCTCGTCGTCCCGGTTGGCCGAGCCGTAGAACAGGGCGACCTTCTCGCCCGCGCGCAGCAGGTGGCCGCCCGGGCCGCCCAGCTCGTGGTCGACCGCGAGGGTCCGGTTGAACTGGATGATCGGCGCGGCGTGACGGACCATCTCGTCCACCGCGCCGTCGAGCGACCCGTCGAGGTCGGCGAGCAGCAGCTCGCGCTGCTCGGGGTTGACGGTCAGCAGGTGCAGGCCGTGGGCCAGCGCGTTGCGGGTGGTCTCGACCCCGGCCACCAGCAGCAGGCTGAAGAAGGCACCCAGCTCGCGCCCGGTGAGTCGGCGGCCGTCCACGTCGGCGGTGACCAGCGCGGAGATCAGGTCCTCCTCCGGCCGCCGACGGCGCTGGCGACCGATCCCGGCGACGACGCCCTGCATCCGGGCGAGCGCCCGCAGCCCACGCCCCGGCACCCGGAGCCTGCGGCGCAGTGGGCGGCCCACTCCGGTGTCCTCGGAGGTGCGGTTGACCAGGTCGAGGATGGTGCGGCGCGGCTCCTCGGGGATGCCCATCATGGTGCAGATCACCTGGAAGGGGAGTTCGGCGGCGACCGCGGTCACGAAGTCCTCCGGCCGCTCCCGCTCGATCCGGTCGACCAGGTCCGTGGTGATCCGCCGGACGTCCTCCTCGACCTGGTCCAGCAGTCGCGGGGTGAAGGCCCGCGAGACGATCTTGCGCAACTGGGCGTGGCGGGGGTCGTCCAGGTTGACCATCGAGTCGCCGAAGAGCAGCCGGACCCAGCGGGTCGGGACGGGGGTGGTCACGCCGGGGCCGCTGAGGAAGACGGCGGGGGTGCGGCTGGCCTCGACCACGTCGGCGTGGCGGACCAGGGCGTGGAAGCCCCGGCCGGTGGCGCGGTCGCCGAAGAACACCGGGGCGGGGCGGCGGCGCAGCTCGGCGAAGGCGGCGGCACGGTCGGCGGCGGGCAGCTGCCAGAACCGGGGGTCGGCGAGGTCCGCGGAGGCGGCGGGTTCGGCCCCGACGGCGGGCTTGGCCCCGGTGGCGGGGTCGGTCGGCTCCTCGGCCGTCGGCGTATCGGTGGACTCGGCCGAATCGGCCGGCTCGGCCGCTTCGTCGACCTCGGCCGGGTCCGCGAGGTCGACGGGGTCGACGGCGTCGGCGCGCTCGGACAGGTCGGCGGCCTCGGCCGGCCCCGTCGACGCCTCGGTCTTCGTCGTCTTCGTCGTCTTCGTCGGCCCCTCGGCCTTCGCCGCAATGCTCGGTTCGGCCTGGTCGGCGGCCGCGGCCGGGCCGGTCGGTCGGGCGGGTTCAGCGGACTCGGCGGCCTGAACGGAGCCGGTCTGCTCGACGGCCTCGCCCCGCGCGACCTGCTCGGTCGGCGTCTCGGCCTCAGCCCCGGTCTCGGCCTCGGCCGGGTCGGGCCGCTCGACGAGGCCATCGGCCTTGGCCGGGGCAGCCGCCTGTTCCGGGGCAGTCGCCTGTGCCGGGACCGTCGGCTCCGTGGTGACAGCGGACTCGGCAGTGTCGGCGATGGGCGCCGAGGCATCCGTCGGGGTCTTCAAGACCGGACCTCCCTACTTCTGGATGGCATCGTCCCGGTACGCACCGCACTGGGTGGAGCACATTTAGTGAGCAGGCGCTCGGCGCTGTCAAACCGCCCCGATGGTCCTACGAGCGGTTGGTCGGGTCGGCGCGCCGGTGCGATACCCGGGCCGAACCCGGTCACCGGCATCGATCCGACGGGCCGGGCGGCGAGTGGCCGGGCATGGTCTCACGGCACGGAACCGGCCATGACCGGAGGGTGCGGTACGGAGCGGGCGGCGTGGGTGCGACGATGAGTGCCATCGTGATGACCGACCGGATCCGCCTGCTGCGCGCCGTGGTCTTCGCCGCGCTGTGCGTGGCGCTGGCCGCCGCCGCGCACGTCGCGATGGCCGGGTCCGGCGTCTCTCCGACCGTGCTGACCGGCGCGCTCGGAGCGGTCCTCGGACTGACCTGGCTGCTCGCCGGGAAGCGGCGCGGACTCGGGGTGATCAGCCTCTGGATGGTGGTGGCGCAGATCGCGCTGCACCAGCTGTTCGAACAGGCCGGGGCGATCTCCCGGGGGGACGGCAGCCTCGGTCGGCTCGCCACCACGGATTGGGCCGCCCTGCTGCTCTGCAATCCCGACCGGGTGGCCGGTGGGCCCTCCCCGGTCGAACTGGCCCGGATGGCGGGCATCGACCCGGACGTCCCGCCGACCGCCGGCAGCCTGCGGCCGACCGCGGGCACGCACCACGCCGTCCCGGGGACGCCGTCCCTCGGGCCGGACCTGCCCGGGCCGGCCGGTATGCCCGCCGGGCCGCACCTGATGCCCGACGGGACCTTCCACGGCGGCGGGTCGTACGGGACGGCGCAGGACCTGGTGAGCGGACCGGCGCACGCACCGGCGCGCGCCATGGCGCACGGGATGTCTCACGGCATGTCGCCGGGGATGGCCGCCGCCCACGTGCTCGCCGCGCTGGCGTGCGCGCTCCTGCTCTGGCGCGGTGACGCGGCGCTGGTGCGGCTCTTCGAGCTGCTCGGCGCGCTCGGCTCGGTGGTCGCGGGGGCGCTGCTGGTCCCGCTGGTGGCACTGTTCGCGCGCCCCTTCGGCTACCGGGCCCCGGCACCTGCCCGCCCGGCCGACGACCGGGCCAGGCCGCCCCGGTCGGTGCTGCTGACCCATGCCGTGGTCCGGCGCGGGCCGCCGGCGTTCGCCCTCGCCTGCTGACGCGCCCGCCGCTCCCTCCTCGTCCCCGGCCGCCTCCGGCCACCGGGACGTTCGCGACGGGCAGGTCGCCCTGCCGTACGGCCACGCCTCTTCGCGCTGCCACGCCGTCAGGGCGCGGGCCCGCGCCCGCCGCCGCGACTCCCCTGGGGTCCGGGCGTGCCGCGCGGCTGCCCACGGACGCCGACGGTGCCGCCCCGCGCGGCGCCGTCCCCCGCCTTCTCCTCGGGACCTTCCATGCCTGACTTCGACGGCGCACCGGCTCCGGCCGGCGCCACTGTCCCGCCGTTCACGCCCCTCCGCACGCTCCGCTCCCGGCTACCGCTGCTCGGGGGGCCGCTCTTCCGCCCGGTCTTCGCCCAGCCGGGCCAGCAGCCGCGCCGACCACTCGGGCGAGGGCCCGTCGGCGGCGGCCGCCCGCACCTGAGGGCGCAGCCGTTCCGCCTGGGCCAGCCAGTCCCGGCAGCCGGTGCAACGCGCGACGTGCTTGTCCAGCCGGACCTCCGGCAGACCGCTCGGTTCGCCGTCCAGTCGAGCGGACAGGGCGGTGCGAAATTGCGCGCATCTCATACGACCATCGTCCCGTACGGCCGTGGCGTTGGGAGCGACCGGGTCGAGGGCCGCCATGGATGACGAACAGCTCACCGCGCTCGCGCTGACCGCCCGCTCCGGGCGGGCGGAGGACGTCGACGCCTTCGTCCGCGCGACCCAGCGGGACGTCTGGCGCTTCGTCGCCCACCTGACCGACGTCCAGTCCGCCGACGATCTCGCCCAGGAGACCTTCCTGCGCGCGCTGCGAGGCCTGCCCTCGTTCGCCGGGCGCTCCTCGGCCCGCACCTGGCTGCTGTCGATCGCCCGACGCACGGTGATCGACCGGTACCGGATGGCGGCCGCCCGGCCGCGCTGCGCGGCGCTGCCGGACTGGCAGGAGGCCGCCGAGCGGCAGGGCGGCGCGCCGACGGCCGGATTCGAGGACGGCGTCGCACTCGGCGACCTGCTCGAACGGGTGCCGGCCCAGCGGCGGGAGGCCTTCGTCCTGACGCAGGTGGTCGGCCTGAGCTACGCGGAGGCCGCCGCGGTCGCGGGCTGCCCCGTCGGGACCGTCCGCTCCCGGGTCGCCCGGGCACGGGAGGAGCTGGTGGCACGCCTGCGCGCCGCCGAGGCGGGCGAGCTCGCGGCCGCCTGCTGAGTGACGGACGGCGCCCGACAGCGGACGGGTGACGGGTGACGGACGGCAGATTACGGGTGACAGATGACAGATGACAGATTTCGAAATCTGTCATCTGTCACCTGTTCGTTGAAACCTGTCGCCCGCCAGCCCTCCCCACCGGGCCCGGAAAAATCCCCCACGTGTTCGGAACCGGAGCCCCCGCGCTCCCGACTGCTGTACCGGACCCCGCCGCCGAGGCGGTGTCCGGTACAGCAGCACGGGAAACGGAGGGACTCGATGGCGGCGCGACCACACCCGGCCACCACATCCCTGACAGATCGTCAGCAGCCTGCGGCCGACCGCTGGAGCCTGGTCATAGCCGCCGGCCTGCTGTCGTTCGTCGCGATGCTCGACATGAACGTGGTCAACCTCGCGCTGACCGACATCTCAACGGGCCTGCGCGTGTCCCCCGGGGTCGCCCAGTGGGCCGTCCTCGGCTACCAACTCCCTCTCGTCGCCCTGCTGTTGCCCGCAGGGCGCTGGCTGGACCAGGTCGGCACCCGGTCGGCACTGCTGCTCGCCGTCAGCTGCTTCGCCACCTGCAGCGTGCTGGCCGCCTGCGCCCCCTGGGCCGGCTGGCTGATCGCCGCCCGGTTGCTGCAGGGCGCCTTCGGGGCCGTGCTCTTCGTCCTGATGCCGGTGCTCGCCGCGACCTCCGTCCGGCCCGAGCTGCGCGGCCGGGCGATGAGCGTCCCGGCGACGCTCGGTCCGCTCGGCGCCGTCACCGGGCCGGTGGTCGGCGGCCTGCTGCTGGACCACCTCGGCTGGCGGGCGATCTTCCTGGTCAAGCTGCCCGTCTGCCTGGCCGCCTTCCTGATCGTCCGGAGCCACGCGCCGCGCCGCGGCGGGCTGCGGCCGCCCGACCGGGCCTCGCTCGGCGACGCCGCCCTGATCGGTGCCGCCGTCGCCGCCGTCCTACTCGGGCTCACCCTGGCACCCCAGGCGCCGCAGTGGCTGCTGCTCACGCTGCCCGCCGCACCGCTGGTGCTGCTCTGGCTGCGCCGCCCGGGCGGTCGGCCCGTCGCGGAGGTGCTGCGGGCCGCCGGAACCACCGGGGTCAATGCCTCGGTCCTGGCGCTCGCGGCCGGCTTCGCGGCCTGCCACTACCTGCTCGCCCAGCACCTGCGCGGCCCCCGGGGCGAGAGTGCCACCACCACCGCGCTCACCATGCTGGCGTTCCCGCTCGGCATGGTGCTGGCCGGCCGGGTCGGCGGGCGGCTGGCCGACCGCTGGGGCGCCCGCCCCACCGCGCTGGCCGGCGCCGCCGTCACCACCCTCGGGCTGACCCTGCTCGTCCCCCTGGACAGCGGCTGGTCCGCCCCCGAGATCGCCGCGCGCCTCGCCCTCGCCGGTGCCGGGATGGGCCTCAACGGCGGCCCCACCCAGGCCCTGGTGATGTCCGCCTCCCCGCCCGGAAAGCTCGCCACCGCCGGCTCCGCCGTCCAACTCGCCCGAAGCCTCGGCTTCGCGCTCGGCCCGGCCCTCGCCACCGCCGCCGCCCTGGCCGGTGACCGCACCACCACGGGGACACGGGCCGGAATCGCGCTGGCCGCCCTGGTCGCGTCGACCGCGGTCGTCCTGCTCGCGCTGCACCGACGCGGCGCCCGCGGCTGACCGCGCCACCCGACACCCCGGCTCCCTCCCCCTCGAAGGATCACCCCAGATGAGCGACACCACTCCCGACAGCCCGCGCTGCCCGTACGGCGACGGCCCCCTCCCCTCCCCCATGCCGCTGTACGGCCAGGCGTACAAGCGCGATCCGTACCCCCTCTACCGGCGGATGCGCGAGGCCGGGCCGGTGCACCGGGTGGAGTTCCCGAGCGGCATCCACGCCTGGCTGGTCACCGGGTACCACGCTGCCCACGCAACCCTCAACGACCCCCGTCTGGGCAAGAACCACGCCCTGGGCAACGACAATTGGCGCCGACTCGCGTCGATCATGCCGGAGCCCCAGCACTCGCAGCTCCAGGTCCACCTGCTCCACCAGGACCCGCCCAAGCACACCTCGATGCGCCGGCTCGTCCTGGACGCCTTCGCCCCGCGCCGGGTGGAGTCGCTGCGCCCCCGTTTCCGGGCGCTGGCCGACGCGCTGGTGGACCGGCTGCCGGAGTCCGGCGGTGCGGACCTGGTGGCGGGCTTCGCGGCCCTCTACCCGTTCCGAGTCCTCGCCGAAGTCATCGGCCTTCCTCTGGAGTTGGCGGAGCGATTCGACCGGGACTGGGGCAAGGTCGTCCAGCCGGTCGGCCCGCGGGATCCCGGCCGCCCCGCTTACGAGGCACGGCTGCGCGGCCTCCAGACGTACATCGCCGACGTGGTCGCCCGAAAGCGCGCCGACTGCCGGGCACCCGGCCGGGTGGCGCGGGAGGACCTGCTGGGCCGGCTCGTCAGCGCCCACGACGCGGGCGAGTTGAGCCGCGAAGAGCTGGACTCGATGGTGTTCCAGCTGCTGGTCGCCGGACAGGAACCGGTCACCAACCAGATCACCACCATGCTGATCACCCTGCTGCGCCACCCCGAGCAGCTCGTCCGGCTGCGCGAGGGCATCGACGACCCCGACCGCCTCGCCCGGGCAGTGGAGGAACTGCTGCGCCACGACGCCGCGTTCGAGCTCACCACCTGGCGCTTCCTCGCCGAGGACGGCGACCTCTTCGGCACCACCGTCCCGGCCGGCGACTCGGTGATCGTCTCGCTCTGCGCCGCCAACCGCGACGACGAGCAGTTCCCCGAGGCCGACCGCCTCGACCTCGACCGTACCCCCAACGCCCATCTGGCCTTCGGCCACGGCATCCACTACTGCCCCGGCGCGGCACTGGCCCGGGCCGAACTCCAGGTCGCCCTCGCCACCCTGCTCACCCGGCTGGCGGGCCTGCGCCCCGCCGAAGCCTCCGGGGACGGGCTGGACGAACTCGCCTGGATTCCCGCCGTCCTGGCGCGCGGGGTGAACCGGCTGCCGGTCGCCTACGACCACCGCCACTGACCCGGAGCACAAGGCTCCCCCTGCCCGCCGCCCGTACCGCACCACCTTCCCTGGCGCGCCACCTTCCGTGGAGGACCCACCATGCCGCCCGTCGGCACCGCCCCCGTCACCACCGCCACCCCCGTCACCCCCACCTTCGAGGACCGCCCCTCGCCCGATCGGCTCGCCGCCCGCGTCCTCGGCCTGCTGCTTCCGCACCGCCGCGCCGCCGACCCGGAGTTCGACGCCCGACCCGAACACTTCCCGCTCCAGCTGGCGCAGTTGGCGGAATTCATCGCCGCCGACGAGCCGATCGTCCTCACCCTGCCGGGCTTCCCCTGCAAGTCGCCGAACCCGGCGAAGGTGCTCGGCCACCTGCCCGACGAGGGCGAGCGGCTCTCGCTGTCCTTCCTCGACGGACTCTGCGCCGAGATCGGCCGGCTCCACGCGCCCGGCGCCCGCATGCTGATCTGTTCCGACGGGCATATCTTCGGCGACCTGATCAACGTCCCGGACGACCACATCGACGCCTACTCCGACGCCCTGACCGCCATGATCGCCCGCGAGGGACTGACCCACCTCGACACCTTCGACCTGCGGGCCGTCCTCGGTGACCTCCCGTACGACGAGAAGCGCACCCGGGTGCACGCCCGGTACGCGCCCAGTGTCGAGGAGTTGCGCGAACAGGTGCTGGCCGAGGAGGAGACCCTGCGGCTGTACCGGGGCATCACCCGCTTCCTCACCGAGGACACCGTCGGATTCACCGGCACCCGCTCCGCCCTCCAGCGGGAGTGCCGCCGCCGCGCCTACGGCGTGATCCAGCGCAGCCGCGCCTGGGGCGAGTTGATAGCCGAGCACCATCCGCGGGCCGTCCGGCTCTCCATCCACCCGCAGCCGGCCGGCGCCGCCAAGTTCGGCATCCGACTGCTGGCGGCGGCCGACGTCTGGACCACGCCCTGGCACTCCTCGGTGCTCAACCGGGCTGACGGCGAGCGGGAGTTGCTGCGCAGCGACGAGGCCGCCCGGCTCGGCCGGCTGGTACTTCGGGACGGCCGGCCGAGCCACTACGAGGACCACCGCGAGAGCCACGGCCAGGGCCTCGCCGAGAACCTCGACGAGAACCTTGCCGAGGGCCTCGGCGAGGCCCGCCGGAGCTGCTAGGAGAGAGGCCCCGTACGGTCCACCGCGCCGGCGGCCGCGGGGGCCCCCGCCCCCCCGCCCCCGGCGGGCGGCCGCGCGGGGCCCCCCCGGGGGGCCGGAACCCCCGGGGGGCCCCGCCCCCCGGGGGGGGGGCGGGGCGCCCCCCCCCGGGGGGGCCCCGGCGGAGGTGCGCCCGGGAGGG
>NZ_JBHTWX010000001.1:350188-389819 GCF_042792155.1 Kitasatospora sp. NPDC056651
CTGTGTTGGTCCCGCGCCCCGGCCCGCCCCCCGGCGCGGGGCGCGGGGCCCCCCGCGCCCCCCGGGCCCCGGTGGTCGAAGGCGATCAACGGGTCTCCGGTGAGGGGGTGTTCGACCACCGCCGCCCGCACCCCGAAGACCTCGGCCAGCAGCTCGGCGGTCAGCACCTCGCGCGGCGGACCGGAGGCCACCAGGGCACCCCGGTGCAGGACGTGCAGCCGGTCGCAGACCGAGGCGGCGGCATTGAGGTCGTGCAGGGCGACCAGGGTGGTACGGCGCTGCTCCCGGAGCAGAGCGAGCAGTTCGACCTGGTGCCGGACGTCGAGGTGGTTGGTCGGCTCGTCCAGCACCAGGACGTCCGACTGCTGGGCGAGGGCCCGGGCCAACAGCACCCGCTGCCTTTCACCGCCGGACAGTTGGGCGAACCGTCGGTCGGCGGCCTCGGACATGCCGACCCGGTCCAGCGCCTCGGCGGTGATCCGGTGGTCCTCGGCGTCGTCGGCGGCGAAGGCCCCCTTGTACGGCGTGCGGCCCATCGCGACCACCTCCAGGACGCTCAACTCGAAGTCCCCGCCGCGTTCCTGAGGAAGCGCCCCGATGTGCCGGGCGGACTGGGCGGGCCGCAGCTCCGCCAGGTCCCGCCCGGCCAGCAGCACCCGGCCCGCGCTCGGCCGCAGGTGCCGGTAGACGGTCCGCAGCAGGCTGGACTTGCCGCTCCCGTTGGGCCCGACCAGTCCGGCGATCTCTCCTTCCTCGGCGATCAGACTGGCCCCGGCCAGCACCGTCCGGCCGGCCAGGGCGACACTCAAGTCCTCGACGGCGATCCTCAACTGCGCTCCATTCGTCGATCCAGCAGGTAGAGCAGGGTCGGGGCGCCGATGACGGCGGTGACCACGCCGATCGGCAGCTCCTGGCCGTCCAGGGCGGTGCGGGCCACGGTGTCGACGACGACCAGCAGCAGGGCCCCGGTGAGCGCGGACAGCGGCAGCAACCGCCGGTGGTCGCCACCGACGAGCAGTCGGCACACGTGCGGAACCATCAGCCCGACGAAGCCGATCGCGCCGGAGACGGCGACCAGCACCCCGGTGAGCACGCTGGTGACGACGAAGACCTCCCGGCGCAGCCGGGCGACGTCCACCCCGAGCCCGGCGGCCGTCTCGTCCCCCATCAGCATCGCGTTGAGCGCCCGGGCACGGGCCTGGAGAAGGGCCAGTCCGAGTGCCACGGCGAAAGCCGGGACGGCGAGTTGGGCCCAGACGGCGCCTCCGAGGCTGCCCATCAGCCAGAACAGCACGCCCCTGGTCTGCTGCTCGTCGCGGGTCTGGAGGACCAGGTAGCTCGTGATGCCGCCGAGGAACTGGGCGATGCCGATGCCGGCGAGGACCAGACGCAGCGGGGAGAAGCCGCCGCCGCGCCGGGCCATCAGCCAGACCAGGGAGAACGCGGCGAGCGCGCCGGCGAACGCCGCCAGGGAGACGGTGAGGCCGAGCGCGCCGCCGAAGGAGAGCTGGAGCCCGAGGGTGGTGCCGAGGACGATGGCGGCGACCGCGCCGAGCGAGGCCCCGGAGGAGATGCCCAGCAGGTAGGGGTCGGCGAGCGGGTTGCGGACCAGAGCCTGCACGGCGGTGCCGACCAAGCCGAGTCCGGCACCCACCAGGGCCGCCAACAAGGCTCGTGGGACTCGTAGTTGCCAGACGATGAGATCGCGGGTGCCGGGTTCGGGAGCCCGTCCGGCGAGCCGCCGGGCGACCACCGACCAGACCTCGCCGGGCGGGACGTCCACCGAGCCGAGCGAGACGGCGACGGTCAGCGCGAGCACCAGGGCGGCGGCGAGCGCCGCGGCCAGCGGCCCGGCCCGCAGGGTGCGGGCCGGGCGGGGCTGGTCGCGTCGCTCCCGGGTGATGGCCGGGGTCACCGGCTACTGCCCGTTCTCGGTGGGGGTAGCGCCCTTTCCGGGGGTAGCGTCCTTCCCGGGGGTAGCGCCCTTTCCGGGGGTAGCGCCCTTTCCGGGGGTAGCGTCCTTCACGAGGTCCGGGTGGATGGTGGCCGCGATCTGCCGGACGGCGTCGGCGTTGCGCACCCCCGCGATGGTGGTCACCTCGGAGCCGAGTCGGACGAAGTGCCCTTCCTGGACGGCCTTCAGGCCCTGGGTCGCGGGGAAGCCCTTCAGGAAGGCCTCGGCCTCGTCGAAGGCCTTGCGGGTGGCCTCCTCGCTGCCCCGGTTGCGCACGGCGAGCTGGATCCAGTCCGGGTTCTTGGCGACCACGTCCTCCCAGGAGCCGGGCTTGAAGTCGGCGTCGCAGTCGGCGAACACGTTGCGCGCCCCCGCCTGGGTGATCACGGCGTTGGCGACCTGCCGTCCGCAGACCGCCACCGGTTGCTTGGTACCGGCGTCGAAGTCGAAGACGAAGTAGCTAGGCCGCGACCCCTCCGGTACGGCGGCGAGTGCGGCGCGGACCTCGCCGAGCTGCTTCTCCATCCCGGCGACCAGCTCCTCCGCCCGCGCGGCGGTCCCGGTGACGGCGCCGATCCGGCGGACGTCGTCCTCGATCGCCGCGAGGTCGGTGCGCGGGGCCTTGGCGGCCTTCGGCGTCCCGGCGCAGGCGGTGGAGAGCAGGTAGACGTGCTGGATGCCGGCCGCGGCGAACTCCTCCTCGCTCGGACCGGTGGCGCCGCCGCCCATCATCGGCATCGCACCGAAGGTGTCCACATAGAGGTCGGCGCCGGAACCGAGCAGCTTCTCCTTGGGAATGCCCTTGTCCCCGAGCGCCGGCACCTTGGCGCCCTGCTCGGCCACGGCGGCGGGCAGCGTGCCCTTGCCGGGCGGGAAGCCGGTGCCGATCACCCGTTCCCCCGCGCCGAGTCGGAGCAGCAGCTCCAGGCTCGACGCGTTGCTGGTGACAATCTTCGTCGGCGCCTTGGCGATGGTGGTCTCCTGGCCCGCGCAGTCGGCGACCTTGACGGGGTATCCGCCGTCCGGCACGGCCTGGAGGGTGACGGAGGGGCTCTGCCCGCCCCCGGCCCCGCTTCCGCAGGCCGTGGCGAACAGGGCGACGGCGGCCGCGATTCCGCAGACGACTCGAGGGCGCATGACAACTCTCTCCTGGTCGGTGATCGTGCTGGGCCCGTGCTGCGGACCCGGACCAGGTAGTCGGCCGGCCCGGGCGTCGGGTTCCCGGGCAATCGCGACGGTCTCGTCGGGTCCCGACGGCCGCGGCGTCACAACGGGTCTCGTCGGGCCACGATGGCCGCGGCGGATCACGACGGGCCTTGACCGGTCTCGCGGGTGCCCCCGGACATAGGGTGGCCGAATCGCCGACCCCACCGCCCCGCGCGACGACCTCGACCCCACCGCCCCGCGCGACGACCTCGACCTCCCCGTCCGGCTCGGGCCGCGCCCGCCCCGCCGAGTGGTCTCCCTGGTGCCCTCGCTGACCGAGGCGGTCGCCGTCACCGCGCCCGGCCTCCTGGTCGGCGCCACCGACTGGTGCAGCCACCCCGCCGACCTGTCCGTCACCCGGATCGGCGGCACCAAGAACCCGGACGTCCGGCGCGTCCTCGCGCTGGCACCGGACCTCGTCCTCGCCAACGACGAGGAGAACCGCCGCCCGGACCTGGACGCGCTCAGGGCGGCAGGCGTCCCGGTCTGGGTCACCGACATCCGTACCCTGGACGACGCCTTCCGATCCCTGGACCGGCTGCTGACCACCGCCTGCGGGCTGCCCCGCCCGACCTGGCTGGCCGAGGCGGAGGCGGCCTGGTCCCGGCCAAGGGACGACACCGACCGCCACGGGTCCGACGGCCCGCGGACCGTCGTACCGATCTGGCGCCGCCCGTGGATGGTCCTCGGCCGCGACACCTTCGCCGGGGACCTGCTGCGCAGGATGGGCCTGCGGCTCGTCCACGCCGACCACCCCGAACGCTACCCCGCCATCCCGCTTCCCGAACTGCTCGCCTGCCGACCGGAGTTGGTGGTCCTGCCGGACGAGCCGTACCGCTTCTCGGCCGAGGACGGCCCGGAGTCGTTCCCCGGCACGCCGGCGGCACTGGTCAGCGGGCGGCACCTGACCTGGTACGGGCCGTCCCTGGTGACCGCCCCGGCCGTGCTGCGACAAGCGCTGGACCACCCGCTCGGGCCGGGCCGCACGCATGGCGCGAGCGACACGAGCGACACGCCTGGCACGGGCGACATGCCTGTCACGGGCGGCACAGGCGGCACGGGCGGCACGGGCGACGCCTAGACTCCCCGGGGCATGAAGGTTCTGATATCCGTCGATGTGGAGGGCATCTCGGGGATCGTGCATCCCACCGAGACGAATCCGGGCCACTACGACTACGAACGCGGCCGCGCGCTGGCGACGGCCGAAGCCAACAGCGTGATCGCCGGCGTGCTGGACGCCGAACCCACCGCCGAGGTGTGGGTCACCGACGCACACGGGCCGTTCCGCAACCTGCTGCCGGAGGAACTCGACCGACGGGCCTGCCTGGTTCGCGGCAAGCCGCGTCCGCTGGGCATGCTCGGTGGGCTCGACGACCGGACGGACGCGGTTCTGCTCGTCGGCTACCACGCCCGTGCCGGCCGCGGCCCGGCCGTGCTGGCGCACACCATGAACGACGGCATCCTCGACGTGCGCGTGACCGGCCGTTCCATGGGCGAGATCGGTCTCAACACCGCCATGGCCGGGCATCTGGGCGTACCGGTCGTCCTGCTCAGCGGCGACGACAGCGCCTGCGTCGAACTGCGTGATCTGGTCCCCTCCGCGGCCACCGTCGCGGTCAAGCAGGCCCTCGGCCACGGCGCCGCGGTCGCCCTCCACCCCGAGGAAGCGCGGGAGCGGCTGCGCCGTGCGGCCGCCGAGGCCATCACACGGCGCGCGGACGTCTCCCCGCTGGCCCTCGCCGGACCGTTCGAGATCGAGGTCGACCTCTCCGCACCGTTCACGGTCGACCTGGCAACCCTCGTGCCGGGTGTCTCACGCGTCGGGGGCGGCCGGACGGTCGCCTTCGGCGCCGCCGACTTCGCCGAGGCGTACCGGCTGGTCCTGCTGCTCGCACAACTCGCGACCATCAAGCCCGGCTAGCGACGGACCAGGCGGCGTACGCCACGAAGTGGGGCAAGGCCGGCTGACGGACATCGCTCCGGCGCACCCGCGACACGGCAGGGCCCGGGACACGAGTACGCGTCCCGGGCCCTGGCCTCGCCGTGGTCCGGCGTCAGCCGCGCGCGGCGGCGACGGCGGCGCCCAGCGCTTCCTTGATCCGCGGGCCGAGACGGGCGAAGCCCAGCTCCTTCATGGCCGCCCGCAGCAGCTCCTCGTCCGTCCGCTCGACCCCATCGCCGTCCACCCACCGCACGACGGCGAGCAGCTCGTCGGCGGAGTAGGCGGTCACGGCACGACCGGGCGTGAAGTCCGGCTTCGCAGGACGGGCCTCGGCGACGGGCTCGGGCTCGGGCTCGGCGGCAGGGGTCTCCACAACCGGCTCGGGCTCGGAGACGGGCTCCTCAGCGACGGGCTCGGGCTCGGGCTCGGGCTCGACAGCCGACTCCGGCTCGGCGGCAGGGGCCTCGACAACCGGCTCGGGCTCGGAGACGGGCTCCTCAGCGACGGGCTCCTCCGCGACGAGCTCGGACTCGACCTCGGCCACCGGCTCAACGGCGGGGACCTCGACAATGGCCTCAGGCTCGGGCACGACGACCGAGCCGGTCTCAACCACCGTCTCCTCGGACTCGACGGCGGGCTCGACAACCTCCGCAACCGTCTCCTCGGAGACAACAGCCTCCGTCTCGGACTCGGCAGCGACCTCGGCGACCTCGGCTTCAACCGCCGCGGCCTCGACAGCAGGCTCCACCACGACGGCCTCGGGCTCCGTCTCGACCGCCGACTCGGCCTCGGCGACCTCAGAAACCTCAGGAACCTCAGCAACCTCGGCCGAAGACTCGTCGGCCTCGACAACCGGCTCCTCGACCTCGGCCTCAGCTGCGGCCTCCTCGACCTCGACGGTCTCGGCCACCGCCTCGTCCGCAGGCACGGACTCGGTCAGGGCGGCGGTGGCGACGGCCACCAGGTCGTCGGCCGCCGGGGAGGGCGCCGGGAGGGAGACCACAGCCGCCGGGGTCTGCGCCTCGGCCGGCTCCGCCTCGGGCTCGATGTCGGCGGCAGCCGTGTCCGAAGCCGCTTCAGCGTCGGCGGCGGTGTCAGATTCGGGCTCGGTCTCGGTCTCGACCTCGGACTCGGCAGCCGTGACAGCCTCGTCGGTCTCGGCCACCGGAACCGTCACCGGAACCGGGACCTCCTCCACAAGGCCGTCCCGCTGACCGCCGGCCAGTGCCTGCAGGGCGGCCGCCTCGGCGTCTGCCCGGTCGGCCGGCTCCTCGACGACCGGCTCCTCGGCCGCAGCCTCCTCGACACCGGACTCGGCCTCGGCGTCAGCCACGACCTCGGACTCGGTCTCGCCACCGCTCTCAGCCTCGACCTCGACCTCGACCTCGACCTCGACCACGGCCACGGCCACGGCCACGGCCACGGTCGACTCCTCGGTACCCGGCGCCTCGACCACCGTCTCCTCGGTGACGGTCTCCTTTGCCAGCCCGTCGCGCTGCCCGGCCACCAGTGCCTGGCGGGCCGTGTACGCGGCCTCGGCGGCACGGCGGTCGGCCTTGGCGGCGGCGAGTTCGGCCAGCAGGTCGACGAGGCCGGCCTCCTCCAGGCCGGCCCGCAGGCCGCGGATGGTGGGCAGGCGGTACAGGGTGCCCTCGTCGGCGGCGAGCCGCTCGACCAGGTCGATCAGCTCCGCGAAGGGCAGCCCGTCCAGGTCGTGGTCGGGCAGCAGGCGGGCGAGGCCGCGCAGGCCGGTGTTGATCGCCTCGAAGGCCTGGGCGGTGCGGTCGACCAGGGCGCCGTCGGCGGGCACCCGCGGGAGGGTGCCGGTCGGGGCCAGCGCGGTCCAGGCGCGGCGCTCGACCTCGGCGGAGGTGAGGGCCTCGTGCAGGTCCTCGCGGCGGATGCGGCGGTCGGTGGCGAGCGCCAAGGCCTGCTTGCGCAGCGAGCGGCCACGCAGCCAGGACAGCTTGACGCCGTGCTCGCGGCGCCAGGTGCTGTCGGCGGTCGCGGCGGCGAGGGCCTCCAAGTCGGCGTCGTAGGCGGCGGGGAACAGGGTGGCGGAGGTGCGGTGCACCCGCTGGAGCATCTCGACCAGCAGCGCGGTCTTGGCGACGGTGTCGGGCTCGTCGAGCTTGACCTCGGCGGCAAGGGCGACGACGGCCTCCCAGGTCTGCGTGAGGTCGCTGCCGCGCAGTTCGGCGAGGGCCGTGGAGGCGGCCCGGGCGTCCTCGGGGGTCTCGACGGTGTCGACGGCCGCGTACCAGGCGTGGGTCTCGGCGGCGAGCGTGAAGGCCCCGAGCTCGGCGTAGCGGCCGAGGTCCTCGCGGAGGTCGGGCTCCGCGGCGGCGTCCTGGGGGTCCTTGACGTCTGCGGCGTCGGCGACGTCCGCCGGGTCGGCTGCGTCGGCGTTGCGCGAGTGAAGCACTGTCATGTGAGGTCCGGTTCTGGGCGACGACGGCGGGGCTGGCGGCGAGGGGGCGGCGGACCGGTTGCGCGGGGTAGCCCCTGGGGCGGGGCGAGGGGGCGCGCGGTCGGGCTGCCGGTTGTGGACGCCCAGAATACGGGTGCCCGTTCGAGCCTTGCACGCACCCACCGCCGCGACGGGCGGGTGTCGTATGCCATACCGCCCGCCTGGCCGCCACTCGGGCGGTCCGAGCGGGTGGTCCGAGCGGATGGCCCGACGCCGGACCTGCGGTGGCCCGGCTGTGGTCCCGCTCTGGTTCCGCGCTGTCCGGGCGGACGGCCGGGCGGACGGCCGGGCGCGGTTCACCGCGGTCACCGCGGCTCTTCGCGCCGGTGTCCACCGGACGGACCGGGGGCCCGGCCGGTGCGACGGTCCGGTCGGTGATCCAGCCGGCGATCCGGTCGGGGATCGGGCCGGGGATCGGGCTGTTGATCCGGTCGGCGACCGGGCCGGCCGACGGGCGGACGGCCAGGCCTGCGGAACCGTTCCAGCGGCACCTCCCGGGTGCCGCGTCCCGGTGCCTGGCCCCGGCGGCCGAGTGGCGGCCGGTACCCGGCCCGGCCGAGGGCCCGCAGGTCGACCGGGGCGAGGAACTCGCTGAGCGCCGTCCGGTGCCACCACGCGCCGGTTTCCCGCAGTTCGCGCCAATCGGTGAACCGGTAGAGGTAGAGGGTCGCCCGGACGTGGGTCGGCGGGGCGTCCGGAAAGGGGTTGTGGCGCAGCAGCCGCAGGGTGGCCCGGTCCCCGGAGAGCAGCCGGGCGACGAAGGGCAGGAACCAGGGGCGGGCGTAGCCGGGCGAGATGCCGGCGAACCACATCAGCCAGTCGAGCCGCAGGTGGTAGGGCGCGAACTGGCGCGGGAGGCGGCGCACGTCGCCGGGCTTGCCCTTGAAGCCGTACTCGCGCCAGACGGTGTGCGGGGTGAGCGCGACGTCGTCGGTGCCCTCGACCACCACCTCCTGGCGGAGCCGGTTGACGCTGCCGAAGGCGCCGTAGGTGTTGACGAGGTGGAGCCTGTTGAAGGAGCGGTTCATGGCCTGGCCGCGGGAGATCATGTTGCGCACCGGCCAGTAGCTGAGCACCACGACGGCGGCGGTCAGTGCGATCACCAGTGCCTCGAACCAGACCGGGGAGCCGGGGTGGGCGCGGGTGTGGACGGGCAGGCCGAGGCGGGCCGGTTCCACGGCGGCGAGGGCGAGGGCGACGGTCAGCCAGTTGAGCCAGGCGAAGTTGCCGGAGGCGATCAGCCAGAGCTGGGTGGCGATCACGGCGCAGGCCGCGTAGCTCGCGACCGGCTGCGGCACCAGCAGGCAGACCGGTACGACGAGTTGGACGACGTGGTTGGCGGCGGCCTCGACCCGGTGCAGTGGGTCGGGCAGGTGGTGGAAGAACCAGCTGAGCGGTCCGGGCATCGGCTGGGTCTCGTGGTGATACCGCAGGCAGGTCAGGTCGCGCCAGCAGCTGTCGCCGCGCAGCTTGATCAGTCCGGCGCCGAACTCGACCCGGAACACCAGCCAGCGCATCAGCCACAGCACCGGGGCGGGCGGGGCCGTGTCGGCGTTGCCCAGGAAGGCGGCGAGGAAGCCCGCTTCGAGCAGCAGGGACTCCCAGCCGAAGGAGTACCAGGTCTGCCCGACGTTGACGATGGAGAGGTAGAGGGCCCAGAGCACCAGCCACAGCGGGACCGACGCCCAGAGCGGGACGACGTCGCCGAGCCCGGCCGCGACCGCCGCGGCGAGGGCGGCGCCGCTCCAGGCGACGGCGGCGAAGAAGCGGTCGCTGTAGTGGAGGTGGAACAGGCCGGGTGAGTGCCGGAACGGGACCCGGGCGGTGAAGCGGGGCACCGGCAGCATGCCGTCGGTGCCGATCAGGGCGCGGAACTGCGCGGCGGCGGCCAGGAATCCGATCAGGAAGAGGACGGCGAGCAGGCGTTGGACGAGCAGCCGGCTCAGCCAGTAGTCGGGGGCGGCGAACCAGTCCATGCGGCCCATGCCTACCACCCGGCGCCCCGGGTGCGGGCCGGGTCGGGGCTGCGCAGGACGGACGGTTCACCCGCTCGGCCCGCAGCCGACGCCCCGGACCGGGGACACGGCCGACACCCCGGACGGGGCGCACCGCGGGCATCCCGGACAGGGCGCGGCCGGCACCCCCGCGTGAACTCCCCGTCCCGGACAGCACCGTGGCGGGGAGCCTCTCATCGGGGGTGAGAGGCGCCCCGCCACGGTGGCGGACGGTCCGCTCCGGCCGGTGTCGAGCGGTCGGGGCCGGCCGGAGTTCAGTCGGGCAGGATCGGTCCCGGATCGCCGAGGACGACCGGGCGGCCGGGTGCGGCGGCGCCGCTCTGCTGGAGCCGGTCGACGAGCAGCGCGGCCAGCGTGCCGATCTCCTCCTCGGTGCGGGACTGTGCGGTGACGTCCATGCCGACGGTGAGGACGCCGTTGATCCGACCGGTGAGCGCGGACCGCAGCGGGGTGCAGGTGAAGCTGAAGACCTGCTGGCCGCGCTGTGCGTCGGGATGGGCGGACGGGACCCGGACGTTGTCGAGGACGGTGGTGCGGGCCGTGTGGTAGGCCTCCACGACGGCCCGTTCGAGGCCCGCCGCGCCGAGGTGCGGGTAGGCGGCGCCGATCGCCCCGTACGCGCTCGGTGCGCCGAAGGTGTCGGCGTGCTGGGCGTTGGCGTACCGGATCTCCTGGCCCGGGCCCTCGGTGAGCATGATGGGGAACGGCGAACCGTCGAAGGCGGCGAACATCTCCTGGCGCTGGGCGAGCAGGTTGTCGCGCAGCCGGATCTCGGAGAGCAGCGCCTCGGCGAGGTGCTGGATGTCGCGCAGCCGCTCGCGCCCCCACTGCCGGGGTTCCCGGTCGAGGACGCAGACGGTGCCGATGACGGTGTTGGTGTCGTCGACGAGCGGGGCGCCGAGGTAGGCGCGGACGCCGAGTTCGTCCACCACCGGGTTTCCGGCGAACCGGGGGTAGGCGAGGATGTCGTCGAGCGCGAGGGGGGACCGCTGGGCGACGACGTGCGGGCAGAAGCCGTGGCTCAGCGGCATCTCGCGGGTGGGGAGGTCGAAGGCGATGCCACGGTCCGCCCAGGACGGTCCGTTCTCGGCCGCGACGGCCGCATTTGGCGGAATGTAGAGCCCCCGGAACATCTGACGTTCGTCATTGATGAAGTTGACCATCGCAATGGGAGCGCGCGTGATACTGGCTGCCAGATGGGCGAAGCGGTCGAATGCCTCGTCCGCGGACGGGTCGTTGAGCCCAAGGCCGCGCAGCCTGCGGGTTCGCGCGGACTCCCCCGAGGCACCCGGGAACTGGCCTTGAGTGCTCATCACATCAGTCATGGCGCACATGTAACCAGAGATCAGGATGCCGGGGACCGAGGGTTCAGCGTTCCTCGGCCCCGCCGATGGCCAGTCAAAACGGCATGTGGACGGGAGGTCGACGGACCGTCACGGAAACGGAGATCAATCCCCTTTCGGGGCGGCGGCAAAACCCCTCCCGATGAGGACGGGCCGAATCCCGCCAATCCAAGATCGACTCTGGGTGGCCCCGGCGCGCCCATACAACAATGAGCCCTGCCGAAGACACGGACGGTACCGCTCGCCGGGACACCGTCCGGCGACGCGCGCGCCGATCGCACCGGGGCGATCGGCCGACACTCCCGCACACCCACCGAACCCCCTGGGGGGTTGCCGGAGCGGCTTCGACGGCACGGACGGAGGCACGACACCACACGCTTTCGAGAGGAACCGAGCAATGGCGATGGACTACTTCACCGACGAATGCCACGAGGAACTGCGGGCCGAGGTCCGCGACTTCGCGGAGAAGGAGGTGCGTCCACAGGTGGCCAGAATGGAGGCCGAACGGAAGACCGAGGTCGAGCTGGCCCGGAAGATCGCCCGCCGCGGCTGGATCGGCGTCACGATTCCACGGGAGTTCGGCGGCCTCGGCCTGGGCCACGTCGCGAAGACCGTGATCGTCGAGGAACTGTCCCGGGTCAGCGGGGCGGTCGGCTCGATCGCCCAGGCCTCCCAACTGGGTGTCGCCAAGGTCCTCCACTACGGATCCCAGGAGCAACGGAGTTTCTGGCTACCGAAGTTCGCATCCGGAGACTGCCTGCCGACCATCGCCGTCACCGAGCCGGAGTCCGGCGGGCACGTGCTCGGGATGGCCGGCACCGCGGTCCGGGACGGCGACGAGTACGTGCTCAACGGCCGCAAGTGGTTCGTCGGCAACTCCCACGTCGGCGACGTGCACGGTGTCATCCTGCGCACCGGGCAGGGAAGTCGGGGCCTGTCGGCGTTCCTGGTCGAGAGCGACCGCCCCGGGTTCCGGGCCGGCTCCCCCGGATCGCAGGGCGGGCTGCACGGCTTCAGCTTCGGTGAGATCGTCCTGGAGGACTGCCGCGTCCCGGCCGGGCACCGGCTCGGCCGGGAGGGGCAGGGGCTGGACGTCGCCTACTCCTCCTCGACCCTCTACGGCCGGATCAACCTCGCCGCCGTCGCCCTGGGCATCCACACCGCGATCGTCGAGGACACCGTCCGGTTCGCCGAAGGCCGGGTGCTCTACGGTCAGCCGATCAACCAACTCCCGAACATCATGCTGAAGTTGGGTGAGATGCAGTCCCGGCTGATGACGGCCAGGCTGGCCGCCTACCATGCCTCCCACCTGCTCGACCACGGCCGACCCTGCGACGCCGAGCTGATGAACGCCAAGCTCATCAACACCGAGTACGCCCTGGACTCGGCGCGCAACGCCATGGAGATCCACGCCGCCCGTGGCCTGCAGACCGAGTTCCACATCGAGCGCTACCTGCGGGACGCCACCCACGTCTACCCGCCGGCCGGCACCTCGGACGTCCAGCGGCTGCGGCTCGGGCAGGTCGCCTCGGGCACGTACGGCACCCAGTGGTCGGCCGAGCTGTCCGACCTGACCAGCTGGGCCTGGGCCGAACTCACCCGGCGGGAGGCCTCGTCGGACGAACGGACCGGGAGGTGCGGGCGGGTGCTGCCGATGCCACTGGCGGGGTGAGGGACGGACGGACGCGGCGGCGCGCCACGGCGTCGCCCGATCCGCTCCGGCGGATTCCCGGGGCGAACGCCCCTGACCTCCGGGAGTCCGCCGGTCCGGCTGAGCGGACGGCCGTGAGCTGGGAGACTGCGCCGTCGAACCATCCGGTCCGAAGTCCTCTTCCAAGCCATCAGCCTTGCCAATATCGTCAGTTGATATTGCGTGGGGTCCACCCCGGGCTGATAGCGTTCCGTGCCGTCGGCGGCCGTGCTGCGCCCCGCCCCGGCCGGTGGCACCTCGTCACCGGCTCCGGCAGCCCCGGCCTCGACGCCCTGAAGCCCGGCCGCGCCGTGCGGGGTCGACCCGC
Organism: Kitasatospora sp. NPDC056651; assembly: GCF_042792155.1. Lineage (NCBI taxonomy): Bacteria > Bacillati > Actinomycetota > Actinomycetes > Kitasatosporales > Streptomycetaceae > Kitasatospora > Kitasatospora sp. NPDC056651. The sequence goes on from NZ_JBHTWX010000001.1 coordinate 363,137, forward strand.
CGCTCGGACCCACCGGTCCGAACCGGCGTCCCGGTCCCGCGCCTCGGCCCTGCAGCAAGGAATCAGATGCCAGGCATATCGGCCCCCCGCACGGGCCACCGCGCCGGCCGGCCCGGCTCCCTCCGCGGCCCGCTCCTCGCCCTCGTGCTGGTCCCCAGCCTGGGACTCGCCGCCGCCTGGGGCTACGCCGTCCACCTGTTGCGCGGCTCCGGACAGCGCACCGCACTGCTGACCGGCAGCACGGTCGTCGCCCTGGTGGTGCTGATCAGCCTGTCCCTCGGGCTCCGGATCAGCCGGACGCTGTCCGCGCGGCTGACCACGCTGCGGGCCGACACCCTGGCGCTCGCCCAGCGGGAGATCCCCGACGTGGTCGGGCGACTGCGCGCCGGGGAACAGGTGCCCGTCCCGCCCGCCTGGGCCCCGGCCCGGCGCAGCGGCGACGTGGTCCAGCAGACCTCGGACGGCCTCGCCGCCGTCCGCCAGGCCGCGGTCGCCGCCATCGTCCACCAGGCCCAGGGGCGCGAGGGGACGAAGAAGGTCTTCCTCAACATCGCCCGGCGCACCCAGATCCTGATCCACCGGCAGATCAGCATGCTCGACGCGCTGGAGCGCGAGCACGAGGACCCGGGGCTGCTGCGCGAGCTGTTCGCCGTCGACCACCTGGCCACCCGGATGCGGCGCAACGCCGAGAACCTGGTCATCCTCGGCGGCGCCCTGCCGGCCCGGCGCTGGCGCAACGCCGTGCCCGTGGTCAACGTGCTGCGCAGCGCGGTCTCGGAGACCGAGAGCTACTCCCGGGTCGTCGTCCAGGGCGTGCCGCGCGTCTCGCTCACCGGCCAGGCCGTCGCGGACGTCATCCACCTGGTCGCCGAGCTGATCGAGAACGGCACCACCTTCTCCCCGCCGTACACCCAGGTGCAGGTCTCCGCGCAGGAGGTCCCCAGGGGCCTGGCGGTCGAGGTCGAGGACCGCGGGCTCGGCATGACCGAGGAGGAGTACGAGCGGCTCAACGAGTACCTGGCCAATCCGCCCGAGCTGGATGTCTCCGCACTCGGCGACGACCTGCGGCTCGGTCTCTTCGTCGTCGCGCGGCTGGCCGCCCGGCACGACGTCCGGGTCGCCCTGCGGCCCTCGCCGTACGGCGGCACCCGGGCCGTGGTGCTGGTGCCCTCGGTCCTGCTGGAGCAGGCCGGACAGCCGGCCGCGGTGCCCGGGCTGCCGTCGGGCGCCCGGATCACCCGGACGCCGGTGGCCGAGGCGGGCTCCGAGGGCGGGGGCGGGGCGGACTCCGGTTCTGCGGTCGGGGCCGGGGCCGGATTCGGGGGCAGGGCCGGTTCGGGGGCCGGGATCGGTTCGGGAGTCGGGATCGGTTCGGGAGTCGGGATCGGTTCGGGAGTCGGGATCGGTTCGGGAGTCGGCGCCGGGATCGGTTCCGGGTTCGCTTCCTGGCTCGGCGCCGACGGGCTCGCGCAGGTCGGCGAGGATCGCCCGGAACCCTCGGGCGTGACGGCCGGGGCGTTCGGCGGGCTGCTGGGCGGGGCGCAGGGGGCTCCGGGGCCCTTCGGAGCGGTGGGAGCGCCCGCGGTTCCGGTCGGGCCTGCCGCTGCGGTCGGGCCGATCGCTCCCCCGGCACCCGACGGCCCTGTCGCGGCGCGCACCGTGGACGGTGCCGACACCGACACCGACACCGGTGCCGGTGCCGGTGCCGGTGCCGGTGCGGACGGACCGGGCACCGGGGCGGTGGGAGAGGCGTGGGCGGAGGGCCCGCGGACGGGCCTTGCGTGGACAGGCGATGCGTGGACAGGCGATGCGTGGGCCGAGGACGCGGGGACCTGGAGGGCGGGAACCGCGCCCCTCGACGGCGGGCTGACCGTCGGTGCCGAGATCCCCGGGCTGCCCGGTGCCGTGGTCGTGCCCAGGCCCGTGCCGCCGCGCGTGTACGACCTGTCGGTCGGCCCCGGCGGCGCGCCGGACGGTCCGCCCGCGGGCCCGGCGGCCGGCACCGGAGGAGGCCCGGACGGCCGGTCCCTGCCCGTCCGCGAGCACCCGCGGCACGCTCCCCCGGAGCAGGGCCCGGACGGCGAGCTGCGCACCCCGCCGGTCCTGCCGCAGCGGGTCCGCAACGCCAGCCTGGCCGAACAGCTCCGCGAGGCCCACCCGTTCGGCGCCCCGGCGCCGGCCCGTGGCGCGCTCGCCGCCCCGACCGGCCACCGGCACGACACCGCCGAGGCCCCCGACCCCTCGCCGGCGCGGTCCCGCGCCACCATGGCCGCCATCCAGCGCGGCACCCGCAGCGCCCGCGCCGCCGGCACCGGGCCGGACGCGCCCACCCCGCCCACCGACCCGGCCGCAGCGGCCGCACCGACCACACCGGCCGCGGCGCAGCAGGCCCCCGCGGCGGCCCCCGCCATCCACGAAGCCGAGGAACAGCAGCCATGACGCAGCCCACCGAAACCCAGCGCGACCTCGACTGGCTGCTGGACCAGTTGGTCGCCCGGGTGCCCGAGACCCGGCACGCCATCGTCCTCTCCGAGGACGGCCTGCTCGTCGGCACGTCCCGGGACCTCGACCGGGCCGACGCCGAGCACCTCTCCGCCGTCGCCGCCGGCCTCCAGAGCCTGGCCCGCGGCGCCGGGCACCGCTTCGACGGCGGTCGGGTCCGGCAGACCGTCATCGAGATGGACCGGCTCTTCCTGTTCGTCACCACCGCCGGGCAGGGCGCCCGGCTGGCCGTCCTCACCAGCGAGCAGGTGGACGCCGGACTGATGGCCTACGAGATCAACATGCTGGTCAAGCAGGTCGGCCAGTTCCTCACCGCGGCGCCACGCGACGACGCCGGCCCGGTCGGCGAGGGTGGTGGTGCGTGACGTCCGCCGCGGCCGAGGAGGGCTCGTTCTACGACAAGGACGCCGGCCACCTGGTCCGCCCGTACGCGATCACCAACGGGCGCACCGGGCCGGTCCGGGACGGCTTCGCGCTGATCACCCTGGTGGTCACGGCCGATCCGCAGACCGACACCGGCCGGCTGGCGCCCGAACCGGCCGCGATCCTCGACCTGTGCCGCGAACGCCCGTTGGCCGTGGCCGAGATCGCCGCCGCCCTGGACCTGCCGGTGAGTGTGGTCAGGGTGCTGCTGGACGACCTGGCCGAGGCCGGCCTGATCCTCACCCGGGCCCCGGTCCCGCTCGCCGACGCGCCGGACGCCTCGCTGATCCAGGCCGTGATCGAGGGCGTCCGCCGGCTCTGACGGGCGGGCACCGAGCGGCATCAGAAGATCCCAGTTCCCGTACAGGAGAACCGAATTGACGAGCCAGAGCCTGGTTCCGGGCGCGGTCAAGATCCTCATCGCCGGCGGGTTCGGCGTCGGGAAGACCACCATGGTCGGCTCGGTCAGCGAGATCGAACCACTGCAGACCGAGGAGCGGATGACCCACGCCAGCGTCGGAGTCGACAGCCTCGACGGCGTCCAGGACAAGGCCACCACCACCGTGGCCATGGACTTCGGGCGGATCACCGTCCGCGAGGACCTGGTGCTCTACCTCTTCGGCACGCCGGGGCAGTTCCGCTTCTGGTTCATGTGGGACGACCTCGCGCTCGGCGCCCTCGGGGCGATCGTCCTCGCCGACACCCGGCGGCTGGAGTCCAGCTTCGCCGCCGTGGACTTCTTCGAGCAGCGCGGCATCCCGTTCGCGATCGGCGTCAACTGCTTCCACGGCCGCCGGGAGGCCACCCCCGAGCAGGTCCGCCGGGCCATGGACCTCGGCCCGGACGTCCCGATCGTGCTGTGCGACGTCCGGGAGCGCGCGTCCAGCAAGGACGTGCTGCTCGCCCTGCTCGACCTGGTGCACCGGGACGCCCTGGCGGCCGGACGGCTGTGAGGGCCGTGAGGGCGGGCCCGGGGCTTCGGCCTCCCGCCGCCGGGGTGGGCCTCAGCCGGTGGCGTGGGCCGGGTGGATCTCGGTGAGCGACTCGACCAGCGGGGCCAGCTCGGGCACCCCGGTGGCCTCGGCGAGGGTGGCCTCCAGGGCGGCGTCGTGCACCGGCCGGGCGGCCGTCAGCAGGTCGCGGCCCTCGGGCGTCAGCTCGGTGTAGATGCCGCGCCGGTCGTCCGCGCAGAGGAAGCGGCTCAGCAGGCCGCGCTCCTCCAGGCGGCTCACCAACCGGGTGGTGGCGCTGCTGCTCAGCGCCGCCGCCCGGGCCAGCTGCTGCATCCGCATGTGCCAGCCGTCCTGCCGCGAGAGCGCCTCCAGCACGGTGTACTCGACCACCGAGAGCCTGAACTCGGCCTGGAGCGTCTTCTCCAGCGCGGTGTCGATCATCCCGTGCAGCGCGGCGAGCGTCCGCCAGCCCCGGGACCGGATCTCGGCCGCATCGTCGCGGATTCCCATGACTCGCCCACTCTCCCGTCGCACTGCCCGTACCGCACACCCCGGGAGGCCCCGGCGCAAAGCCCGTGCCGGGTCCTCGGTGATGTCCCGTACAGCTACTCCCTCCGACAAGTATGCCAGTTGGCGCGGAATATCGGTCTGTGCAAATAGTTCGGCTTATACCTCGGCCCGGTTTCCTCGGCCGGACCCCCTACTCCTCTCCGGACCAGGCCGCCACGCACAGCGCCGCGGCGAGTTCCTCGGTGTAGGAGGCGGCGGCCAGCCAGGCGGTGGCGAAGGCGTCGTGGTCGTCCGTGACGATCCGGCCGAAGACGTCGCGCCGCCGGTCGGCCGCGGCGGCCCGCAGGCCGTCGAGGAGTTCGGCGGCGGTGGCCAGCCCGGCGGCGCGCAGCAGACCGCGGTCGGCCGCCGACGAGGCCTCGCTCGGGGCGAGGGCGTGCCGGCCGGTGGTGACAGTCTGCTCGACCCGGCGGCCGATCACATGGACGGGCGGGCCGTACGGCAGCGGGGCGGTCGGCTCGGGCACGGCCCCGGGCACCGTCCCGGGCACGGCCTCCGGAGTAGCTCCGGACGCGGCCTGGGACGGCGTTCCGGACACGGCCTCGGGCATGGCCTCGGGGACGGCCTCGGGCGAGGCGAGGTCGGCGGCCTGGAGGCGTTCCAGGCCGACGTTGACCCGGCCCGCCCGGTCGGCGGGCCGGGCGAGCGGGCCGGGTGCGTCCGGGTGCGCACCGATCGCGAGCAGGCGCAGCTCCGGGCGGTCCGCACGTTCCAGACGGCCGATCACCCGGAGCCGCAGGCCGGGCGCGGTGGCGAGCAGCGCGAGGTTCGCCCGGAACGGCAGGTCGGGGTGCTCGTACGCGGCACGCAGGACGACCACCGGGCCGTCCGGTGTGCCGCCCGGCTCCCGGCCCGCAGGACCGCCCGCAGGACCGCCCGCAGGACCGGCCGCCGTGCAGCGTGCCAGCAGCTGCGGCGTTCCGCCCGGGCCGGTGGGGGCCGGGCCCAGCAGGGTGACGTCCAGGAACAGCAGGTCGCTCCCGGCCGGCCGGCTCTCGTACGGCAGCTCCTGCGCCGCGAGTGCCCGGGCCACCTGGGCGGACACCGGTTCGGACCAGAGCCGGGAGGCCGGCTCAGCCGTCCACGCCGCGCCCGCCGCGCGGACCGCCCGTACCGAGGCGCCGGCGCCCAGCCGGCCGCCGGTGGACCTGGTCGCGCCCTGGACGGCCAGCCCGGCGCGGCTGAACTCACGGTGGCTCAGCGCGGCGTCACCCAACCGCACCGTCCGGTTTCCCGCCCCGACCGCCTGCGGGACGGCGGCGGCCGCGTCGTCGTGCGGCAGCACCTCGGCGATCGTGCTGAGCCGCCCGTCGGCGTCCACGGCCCAGCTGACCGCGCCCGCGTGGGTCGCCGTCAGCACCGGCTCGGCGAACAGGCCGTAGAGCCGCAGGCCGCCCTCCTCCCGGTAGGCCTGGCGCGCGGTGCCGCGCAGCGCGGCGACCGGGGCGGCATCGCCGGCCAGCGCCGTGGTGAGGCCGAGCAGTTCCCGCAGGCCCGCCACCAGGTCGACGAGCCGGTGGTCCGGAGCGCCGGCGCGGGCCGCGCGGACCCGCGTCGCGACGGTGACGGCCGCCGAAGCCGGGCGGTACAGGCCCGCCAGCCGCGCCCGGTGGGCGGCGCGCAGCAGCTCCGCCTGGGAGACGGCACCCGCACCGCTCACCCCGGCGGCCAGGACGGCGGCCGCGGCCCGGTGGAGGTGGTGGACGGCGGCGTGCTCGGCGGCCGTGAGGGGGTCAGGGGTGAGGGGGCCGGGGGCCTCGTTGGCCGCCGGCTGGTCCGCCGACCCCCCGGACGGTTCCGCGGCCCCGTCTCCGGCGTCCGCGGCCCCGGGGTCACTCCCGGCCTCGGTGATCGGGCAGAGGGTGACGGCGGCCGCCCGGTGCACACAGGCCGGGGCGAGCAGGCAACCGCAGCGGACACCGGCCTCCCCGGCCACCACCCCGCCCGGGGCGTGCAGCACGAGCACCGTCTCCTCGTCCACCTCCACCCGCCACTCGTCGCCCTCGCGGACCACCGGCCGCTGCGCCAGCTTCGCCGCCGCGCCGTCCAGCCGCTTCTGCAACCGGGCGCTCAGCCCGGCGACCACCTCGGCGACCACCTCGGGCCGCACGCCCGGCCAGTCGCCCGTCGCTTCCGACACGCTCATCGCACCTTCTCCCCCACCCAGCGGGCCAGTTCCAGCGGGCTCAACGCCGCCACGGGCATTCCGGCCGCGACCAACCGGCCCGCGACCGCTTTCGAGTAACGGGCCGTCCCGGTGTCGTCCAGCGCCGCGCAGCCGAGCAGGTGCACGCCGGAGTCCACCAGCGCCCGGGTCTGGGCCAGCAGTGCGCCGACCGGGCCGCCCTCCTCGAAGTCGCTGACCACCGCGATCAGCGTGCGGGACGGCACCGTCACCAGCTGCCGCGCGTAACGCAGTCCGCTCGCGATGCTGGTGCCTCCGCCGACCCGCACCTCCAGCAGCAGGCCCAGCGGGTCGTCCACCCGCTCCGTGAGGTCCAGGACCTCGGTGGAGAAGGCCACGAAGTGGGTGCTCAGCGAGGGCACGCCGGCCAGGATCGAGGCCGTCAGGGCGGCCCACACCGTGGAGGCCTCCATCGACCCGGAGACGTCCACGACCAGGATCAGCCGCCAGTCGTTGGCCTGCCGCGCCCTGGTCCGGAAGACCGGGCGCTCGGGCACGATCAGCGTGCCGCCGTCCGGCGCGGGACGGGCGGTGGCCAGGTTGGCCCGGATGGTCCGGTCCAAGTCCAGCCCGCCACCCGGGCGGCGGGACGGGCGCGGCACGGAGATCCCGGTCAGGGCCGGGCGCAGCCTGGTGGCCAGCTCCCGGCTCAGCTCGTCCACCAGGTGCCGTACCAGCGGACGCAGCCGGGCCAGCCTGGCCTCCGGCATGCCGCCCGCGTGCTCCAGCACGGTGCGCAGCAGGTCGACGGACGGGCGGACGGCGGACGGATCGACCGCCTCCAGGACATCGGTGCGGCCCTGCGCGACGGCGGCGGCCAGCACCTCCTCGCGCATACCGGGGCCGAACAGCGACTCCAGCTCTTCGGCCCACTCCCGCACACCGGGGTAGGGGGCCTCGCGGCCGCCCCGGCCGCCCCGGCTGTCCAGACCCGGGCCGGAGCCCTCGCCGTGGCCGCTGCCGTACAGCTCGTCGAGGGCGGTGGCGAGCCGGGCGCCGCGGCCGCTCAGGCCGCCGTTGCCGGGACGGCCGAGGAGCAGCCGCCAGCGCTCGGCGGGGGCGAGGGCGAGGGCTGCGCCGGTGGACGGCGCGGTCGGGTCCGCGGGGTCCGGGGAATCCGGGGAATCCGGGGGATTCGTGGGATTCGTGGGACTCCGGGGTGCTGCCGGGATCCGGGATTCCCCGGGGGCCGAGGATTCCCCGGGGGCCGAGGCTTCCCCGGGGGCCGGGGGCAGGAGGCCGCGACGGGCGAGGGCCGCGCGGGCCGCGAGGTCGGCGCGCACCCAGCCGGCGAGCACGGCGGGGACGACCTCCTCGGGCAGTGCGGCGAGCCGGGTGCCCAGGCGCTCCTCGACGGAGGCCAACAGCCGGTCACGGGCGGCCGGGCTGAGTGTGTCGAAGCCTCCGCGCAGCGCGGGCAGCCTCTCCAGGAAGGCGTCGTCGGGCAGCGAGGTGACCCTTTCCAGCACCGGTTCCAGCGCCTGCGGCGCGGAGTCGAACAGCCCCTCCGCCGCCGTCAGCAGCCCGACCAGCGCCCGTCCGAGCACCTGCCGTGCCTGCGGACCGGTCGCACCGTCCACCCACGAGGCGGCCCGACCGCCCAGCTCCTCGGCCGGTTCCTGCCCGAGCAGCACCCGCACCGCTCCGGCCGCACCGCGCACCAACGGGCTCCCCCGCTCCGCGAGTTCGGCCAGCACGTAGGCCAGCCGCACCCCACCGAGCCGGTCCGCCCGCCGCACCAGCTCCACCAGTGCCCGCGCGTCCTGCGGATCGTCCGACCCGCCCAGGCCCTCCAACTGCCGCACGGCGGCGGCGGTGAGCACCTCGCCGGCCGCGGCGAGGACGGACGGGCCAGTCGGCTCGTCCGGCCCGCCGGCCCGCTCGGAGAGCGGGCTCGGGCCGCCATACGACGGTGCGTCGCCCACCGGGGCACCACCGGAAGCCGGACCGGCCGCAGGGCCGTCGAGGGCACCCGGGGCGAGGCCCGGGACGTGACCGGCGGCGAGCCCGTCGCAGGAGTCCGCGGCCACCACCACACCGCCGTCCCCGGCCACCACAGCGCCACCGGAAGCCTGCCCGGCCGCGAGGCCGTCGAGGGCGCCCGGGGCGAGGCCCGGGACGTGACCGGCGGCGAGCCGGTCGAGGAGGGCGAGGGCGTCGAGGAGTTCCGGGAGGGTGGCGGAGGTGGGGAGGGTGGCGGTCAGTCGGGCGAGGCGGTCCCCGGTGAGGGTGGGGAGGGCGCAGGAGGCGGCGGCGGTGAGGCCGTCGATGGTCTCGCGCGGGGTCGGCTGGCCGGTGAGGCGGGCCCGCAGGGCGCCTTCGGCGGCCTGGGCGGGGGTGACGCCGCGGGTGCCGGCGACGGTGAGCATGGCGGCGGTGGCGGGTGTCCAGTGCAGGCGCCAGCGGGTGCCGATGGTGTCGGTGCCGCCGGGGCCGGTGGTGGCGGCGGCCTCGGCGTACGGGACCTCGCAGGCCGCGAGGCGGTGCAGGAGGATCTCGCGGCGGCGGTCGAGGTCGCTGCGCAGCGGGTCGAGGCGCAGGTCGCGGGGGCCGGGGTCGGTGGGGCCGGGGAGGCCGAGCTCGGCGAGCACGGTCTCCACCGCGGGGGCGAGTCCGCTGCGCGGGGCCGCGGGGGTGGGGCGGCCGGTGCGGCTGCCGACCAGGACCTGTTCGAGGGCGCGGGCGACGGCCCGGCCGCGGCCGAGGGGTTCGCCCTGGGCGAGGACGGTCTGCACCGCTTCGACGAGTTCGCCCCGGCCGGGGGCGGCGTGGCCGCGCAGTCGGGCGAGGTCCCCGGCCAGCCGGACGATCTCGCGGGCGTCGGCCGGGCCGCTGGGGTGGTCCTGGGAGCGCAGGGCGGCGCAGATCCGGACGGCGGTGGTGGTGAGCGCCTCGGCGAGGCGTTCGGGGTCGCCGCCGGCGTCCAGGACGGTGTGCTGCCACTCCGGGTCGCGGATGCCCGCCGGGTAGCCGGAGCGGGCGTCGAGCAGCGGGTAGGTGTACGGGATCAGGGACAGGACGTGCCCGGGGTCGTCCGGGTGCGGCGGCTGCTCGGGGGCGAGCGGGCCGTCCAGCAGGGCGGGGGCGTGGAAGGCGCCGATCACGGCGGCGACCCGGCGCCCGTCGGCCGAGGCGGCCTGGATGCGGGCCCGCATCCAGGCCTCGCGGCGCAGGTCGTACGGGTCGACTCCGGGGCCGGTCTCGGCGTCCCGGCGCAGTGCCCAGCCGACCATCAGGGCGGCGCGCCGGACGGCCTCCGGGGCGGAGCCGGGGGCGGCCGTCTCGACCAGGCGGTCCCACAGGTCCTCGTCGGAGTCCCGGCCGCTGAGGCGGTGGCGCAGCGCGTCGGCGAGGCCGGGCGCCCCGGCCGGAACGGCCCGGTGCTCGTCACCGGACCTCTCGACCCCGGACCGCTCCGCCCCGGGCGGCTCGTCGCCGGACCGCTCCGCCCCGGTCCGGGCGGCGCGGTGGGCGAGCGGGAGGTCGCACGCGATGGCCTCCACCCCGTTGCGCCGGGCCCAGCGCAGGGCGGCGAGTTCCGGGGAGAAGTCGGCGAACGGGTAGAAGGCGGGCCCGGCCGCCTCCTCGGGCCCGGCCGGGGCCGCCGCGAGGGCGACCGGGGCCTGGGTGGCCTCGTCGGCGAGCCAGCCGAGCCAGGGCTGGAACTCGGCGGGCAGCTCGACCAGGACGGCCTGCGGCCGGGCGGCGTCGAGCAGCGCGGGGACGACCGCGCTGAGGGACGGCGCGTGGTGGCGCACGCCGATCAGGTAGGGCCCGGGGCCGCCGGTGCCGGCGGCGGCCAGCCGGTCCGCCTCGGCCCGGACCACCTGGTCCGCGTCGTCCGGGCGGGGGGTCTCCGCGCTGCTCATCGGATCAGCCCTCCAGTGCCGAGCGGAGGTCCCACAGGGTGCGCCAGGTGGCGGCGCCCTGTTCGGCACGGCGGCGGACCGGTCCGTCCCAGTAGCCGAGCAGCCGGGCCGCGTCGGCCGGGTCGTCCTTGCGGACCACGCCGAGGAGCTGGCCGGGCAGGCGGCCGAGCAGGTCCCCGCCGTCGGGCAGGTAGGCGGCGCCGACCCCGAGCGAGGTGGCGACCGAGACCGCCTCGGCGGTGCTCATCACGGTGGACGGCCGTTCGACGTCCCAGCCCTCGGTGGAGCGGCCGGTGCGCAGGTCCCGGAAGGCGGTGACCAGGGCCTCCAGGACGGCGTCGTCCACCGCGTAGGCGGCGCCGGCCCGGGCCACGGCGACGGTGGACTGGCGGCGGACGAGGTCCACCTCGGCGGCGAGGCTGCCGATCGGGCCGACCGTCTCGAAGTTGAACCGCCGCTTGAGCGCCGCGGACATCTCGCTGACGCCCTTGTCCCGCAGGTTGGCGGTGGCGATCAGGGTGAAGCCGGCGGCGGCGTGCAGCTGCCCGTCCGGGCCGCCGGCCAGCTCGGGGACGGCGATGCGCCGTTCGGAGAGCAGCGAGACCAGGGCGTCCTGCACCTCGGGCAGGCAGCGGGTGACCTCCTCGACCCGGGCGACCGCCCCGGTGGTCATCGCGGTGAGCACCGGCGAGGGCACCAGGGCCTCTCGGCTGGGCCCCTTGGCGAGCAGCAGGGCGTAGTTCCAGCCGTACTTGAGCTGGTCCTCGGTGGTGCCGGCGGTGCCCTGGACGGTGAGCGCGCTGGTGCCGCAGACGGCGGCGGCGAGCAACTCGGAGAGCATGGACTTGGCGGTGCCGGGCTCGCCGACCAGGAGCAGCCCGCGCTCGCCGGCGAGGGTGACGACGCAGCGCTCGACGAGGGCGCGCTCGCCGACGAACTTCGGCTCGATGACGAGGCCCCTGCGCCCGGCCTTGAGCTTCTCGCCGCCGCTGCCCATCACGAAGGTGACCACGGCGCGCGGGGTCAGGTGCCAGCCGGGCGGGCGCGGGCCGCTGTCGTGGGCGGCCAGGAACTCCAGTTCGGCGGCGTACTTCTCCTCGGGCGGGACGATCTGCCGGTCCGTGGACGTGGGGACGGTGGTGGTGCTCATCGGCGGGCCTTCCTGCGCTTGCTGGTCTGGAGCTCTTCGTAACCGGGAGCGTCACCGTCGACCGTCCGCTGCCAGGCCCGGGCGAACAGCTCGGGGACGGGCAGGGTGGCCAGCGCGGGCCGGTGGGTGGGCAGGGTGTACAGGGCGGCCTTCCAGGTCTCGGCCGGCAGGGCTGGCGCCTTGGCCTCCTGCCAGCCACCGGGCAGGAAGAGGCCGCGCCCGGCACGGGCGCGCTTGGCCTCCAGGACCAGGGGGGTGGCGGCGAGTTCGGCGCGGGCCTTCTTCAGCCGGGCGGGCTTCCAGCCCGTCCAGCGGGCGGCGTTGCGGTCGGTCGGGTCGGGCAGGGCGAGCAGTTGGAGGTAGAGCGCGGCCGCGTCCTCGCCGAGGCCGTGGGTGCGGGCCACCTCGGCGACCAGCTCGGGGACGGACAGCTGCGGGTTCTGCAGCCAGGCCGGGCCCTCGCCGACGGCCGACACCGCTCCGGCGGAGGCGGCCAGCCGCTCCGGCTCGCCGCGCAGCACCGACTCGATGGCGCGCCGTTCGAGGGAGAACCAGTGGCTGCCGGAGAGCCCGTCGAGCAGTTCGAGCAGCGGGTCGTCCGGGCCGGTGAGGGCGGCCGGGCGCAGCCAGATCCGCTCGTAGGCCTCGTGGTACGGCGTCAGGACGAGCGCCGGGCCGCAGAGGACCAGGCCGTCCGGGCCGGCGCCGCCCTCGGCGGGCAGGCCGAAGTGGCCGCGCAGGAGGGGGGCCAGCGCGGCGCCCTTGACGGTGCGGAGCAGGTCGAGGTCGAGCAGCAGTTCCGGGTCGGCCAGCCGGCTGCGCAGCGCGGTGGCCGCGGTGGGCAGCAGCGGGCGCAGCGGGCTGCCGGCGGGCAGGTGGTAGGCGAGCCAGCGCAGCGCGTCGATGGTGGAGCCGAGCGCGCCGCTCCCGGGGACGGCGGACGGGTCCTCGGGGGCCAGCCGGGGGCCGGAGTCCTCGTCCTTGGTGATCCGGAAGCCGGTGCGGCTGGTCAGCCACGGGGTGTTGGCGGGGTTGAGCACGGCCTCGATGGTGTCGACGGACACGCCGTGGACGGTGGCCAGCGCCTCGTCGGGGAGGGTGACGAGCCGTCCGAAGCGCCGGATCCACTCCTCGGCCCCGGCGGCGAGGTCGGGCCCCTCGGTCCACAGCGTCTTCGGGTCGGCGGGCAGCAGGGCGCCCCAGACGGCGGCGAGGCCGTCGTGGTCGTGTCCGCGCAGCCAGGCCCGGGCGGCCTTGTACTCGCCGGACTTGAGCCCGTACTCGGCGGGCATCGGGTCGCCGTTCCAGTGCAGCAGCCTGGCCGGCGGGCTGAGCAGCAGGGCGGAGCGGGCGGTGCCGATGCCGGTGCGCTCGCTGAAGGCCTCGGCCCGGGCGTGGTCCCACGGGACGCTGCCGTGCAGCGCGGCGACCCGCCAGAACGTGGCGACCCAGGCCGCGGTGAGCAGTTCCTCGGTGCGGCGCTCCCGGACGGTGGTGAAGTGCGCGACGGGCCCGAACTCCCCGCTCGGGTCGTGGTCGACGGCGAGCCAGTGCACCGTGCCGTCGGTGTACTGCCGCTGGTGGCCGAGGATGACGACGGTGCGCCCGCCGTGTCGCAGCACCTCGCCCTGGCGGTGGCCGGTCGGCCGGGTGCCGGCGGCGGCCTGGGTCGAGGACTCGGCGAGGACGATCTCGCGCAGGGTGGCGCCGCGGTCGGCCAGCGGGCCCTTGGTCAGTTCGCCGAGCAGCAGGACCAGCGAGGAGCGGTGGGACGGGCGGGTGAACGGCGAGGCCGCCGCGTACGCCAGTGCGTGGAGCCGGCCGAGCAGGTGCAGCCAGCCGTGGTTGGCGTCGCCGCCGCGCAGGGTGACGGTGGCGGGCGTCGTCCAGCCCTCGCCGTTAGCGGCGGGCGGGGCGGCCAGCACGGCGCTGACGGTGCGCAGGTTGTTGAGCACCCACCAGCGCCCGTCCGAGTCCCAGCTGTTGCCGAAGCCCTCGGTGCCGGGCAGCACGGCGTGGACGGCCTCGCGCAGATCGTCGTCGCAGCCGTGGTCCGGCTGCCACGAGGCGGCCTTCGCCTTGTCGGGGCGCTCGGCCTCGGGCTGCGGGAGGAACCGGGCGACCCGGTCCAGCAGGTTCGCGGCGGCGCGGGCGAGCCCGGCGACGCCGGCCAGCAGCCGGGGGTGCTCGATGCCGGGCAGCACGGCGTCGACCGCCTGGACGGGCAGCGAGCGCAGGGCCGACTGCTGCCGGGCGATCGGGCGGCGCACGCCCTGGACGGTCAGCCAGCGCTGTTCCGCCTCCGGGCCCGGCTCGGGGTCGACCGGCCAGGCGGCGTCGATCAGCCGGGCGGCCTGCTCGGCGGTGACGGCGCGCAGCACCTTCGAGCCCGCCTCGTCGCGCGGGCGCAGGGCGTGCCAGTGCGGGTACGGCGGGACGAGCGGGGTGCCGGCGGCGGAGAGTTCGCCGGCGTGGCAGGGGCGCAGGTCGACGGTGCGGTCGGCGTTGTCGGTGAGGTCGGGCAGGTTGAGCGAGAAGTGGCCGCGGGGGGTGTGGCTGACCACCGGGCCGGCCGTGCCGGGCAGGGCGAGCCGGCCCACCGGGTGGGTGTTCGCCGCGGGCGTGGCGAGCGGCAGGACGATGCGCTGCCCGTCGGCCGTGAACGTGGTGACGGCCTTGCCGGGCTCGATCCGGGCCCAGCTGCCGACCACGGTGCCGTCGGTGCCGAGCGGGGTGTGCTCCAGGCCGGGCTGGAGCGGCAGCAGCCAGGTGCTGCCCTGGACCAGCCGGCCGGCCTGGGCGGTGGCGGCGATCACCGGCGGTTCGGCGGTGCGGCCCAGGGTGCCGGTGGCCGGGTCGAGTTCGCGCAGGACGGGGCTGCCGTCGGGGGCGTGGCGCAGCGTCCAGTAGCCGGTGCCGTCGCCCAGGACGCGGTGCTCCTCGGGCATCCGGGTGTCGCCCGCGTGCAGCGGGCGCTCGCCGGTGGTGCGGCCGCCGCCGGGCAGTTGGAGGGACGGTGCCTCGGGCTCCCGGTCGCCGTAGTAGTAGCCGGCGACGGTCCGGCCCTCCAGCTCGAACTGCTCGTCCGGCCGGCTGGACCAGTAGGCGCGCTGCTTGCCCTCCTGGGACCAGACGACCAGCAGTTCGCCGTCGACCAGCCGCAGCCTGGTCCGGTTGCGCTGGTGCGGCTGGCCGGGCACCCGCAGGGCGTGCTCCAGCACGATGCCCTCCGGGCCGACCACGACGGCCCGGTCGCGGCGGGCGAGGATCAGGTGCGGCCAGGCGTCCTCGACGATCAGGTCGGTCAGGCCGGCCCCGCCCAGGCTGGGGACGGGGTGCCGCGGGGCGTCGGCGGCGGGCGGGTCGGCGAGCTTGCCGAGCGCCTCCTCCAGGGCGGGCCAGCCGAGTTCGTCCAGGATGCCCGCGGTGAGGGCGCCGGTGAGCAGCGCGGTGACGTCGAGGGCGGCGATCCGCTCGGCGGCGGCCGGGGCGACCGTCCGGATGGCGGTGCGGTACTGGGCCAGCGAGCCGACCAGGTCGGCGGCGCCGGCCAGGCCGCGGGCGGCGGAAAGCTCCTCGGCGCGGGCCTCGGCCCACTCCGCGAACAGCTCGCGCAGCAGCGGCAGGGCGGGCGCCTGGCGCTTGACGGCCGTCTCCCAGGCGGCCGGGGTGGCGCGGCGCAGCACCGGCCGGAAGCGCGGGTCGGCGGCGACGGCGGTCAGGTCGGTGCTGTCGGGGCCGCACTGCTCGACCCAGTCGCGCAGGTCCCAGTCGAGGCCGGTCGGCGGGTCGGCGACCGGCACGCCGGCGGCCAGCAGCAGGTCGAGCAGGTCGAGCCGGGCGAGGCTGCCGCGGATGCCGGTGAACAGGTCGACGGCGACGCCGTCGGCGCGCAGCCGGTCCGTCATCCGGCCGGTCAGGGCGAGGCTGGCGGGGCAGCTGGGCCGGGTGCGCCAGCCGCGGCCGAGGTGGTTGCACCAGCGCTGGAGCCAGGCGGCGGCAGGCTCGGCGCCCTCGGGGCGGGGGCCGGTGAGCAGTTCCTCGGCGCCGGTCTCGGCGAGGACCGCCAGCCAGGCGGTGTCGTGCGGGGCCGGGTCGGCGGAGGCCGGGTCGGGCAGCAGTTCCAGCAGCCGGGTGCGGATCGCGGCGTCGCCGCGGCCGAGCTCGACCAGCGCGCCGTGCCAGGACTTCCAGAACGTGCCGGGTGCCCGGTTGGCCGCCGGGGAGTCCAGCAGTTCGGCGAGCAGCGCGCGTTCGTGCTCGCCGCGGTCCAGCCCGGCGGCCTTGATCAGCGCGCGGGCGTCCTCGGCGACGCCGGCGTACGGGGCCATGCCGGCCGCGGAGCGCTCGGTGCACAGCTGGCGGAAGCGCTGCCAGGCCGTCAGCGGGTCGAGCCGCCGGCTCAGCTCCTTGACGTACTGGCGCAGGGACTTGACGGTGAGCGCGCCGGCCAGGGCGAACTCCAGGAAGACGGCGCGCAGCCGCTCCTCGTCGACCGCCAGGCCGTGGGTGCGCTCGGCCTCGCGGGCCTTGCCGAACCAGGCGGCGGCGTAGGTCTGGTTGCCGTGGCCCAGGAAGATCCGGCCGACCTCCTCGCAGAAGGTGGGCAGGAAGTGCGGGACGGCCCGGCCGAGGCGCAGGGCCAGTTCCTCGAAGCCGTCCTTGGCGGCGCCGGGCTTGGAGGTGGCCTGGCGGGCCAGCCGCTCCATCTCCTTGACCAGGGCGAGCGCGTGGTGGCCGTTGGCCGGGTCGTGGACCAGCGCCCAGGCGGGGAAGCCGAGCGCCTCCTGGCGGACCTGGCCGACCTCGGCGGGTGCCTCCTGCGGCGCCAGGCCGAGGAAGTCGAGGGCGAGGTCCTCGGCCGGGCCGAGCGCGCCGGGGACCAGCCGGACGATCCGGCGGCCGTCGAGCGCGGGGTGGGCGTAGGTGCGGGCGGTGAGCACGTCGGCGGCGCTGTCGGGGCGGCCGGCGCCGGGCAGGGTGCCGGGCGGGAGCACGGCCCCGGCGTCGAGCAGTTCCTCGGGCGTCGTGGCGTGCGTCGCGGCGTGTGTCGCGGTGGTCGAGTTCACGGTGGCGGTCATGCGCCTTCCTCCCCCTGGATCGTGCGGCCGGCGTGCAGGGCGGCGGCCATCCGCATGCCCTCGGACCAGGCGACCGGTCCGACCTCGGTGAGCGGCAGGGCCCGGCCGTCCGGGCCGGCCCAGCTGAGCGCGCCCGTCTCGCAGGCGTCGTACTCGTAGTAGTCGCCGACCCAGACCCGGGCCTCGACGGTGCGGCCGCCCTCGGTGACCGGCTGGACGGCGGAGCCGCCGCGGACCCGGCAGCCGAGCCGGGCGCAGCGCCCGACCAGCTCGCGCAGCTCCCGGTAGCGGCCGCCGGCGTAGGTGGTGACCTCGGTGCCGACGGGCGGCTCGGCGGGCCGGTGCCAGACCTCGCGGTAGAGCTGCTGGACGCGCTGGGAGACGCCCAGCTCGACGGCGAACTCGCGCAGCTCGTCGAGGTCCTGGAGCAGCACGGGGTGCGGTATCAGGACCTCGCCGTCGGTCAGCCGCACGGTGTCGCCGTCCAGGTCGACCAGGCCGAGGCCGCGCTCGGCGTCGGCGCCGCGCAGGAAACCGGCCACGGAGCCGTCGGTGGCGGTGACCACGAGGTCCTTCAGGACGCCCTGCCAGGCCTCGTCCGGCCAGACGGCGGTGAGCACGGCGGCGGGCACCGGCAGCGAGCGGACCATCCAGCGCTCGACGTCCTCCTGGCAGCCGCGCTCGTGCGCGTCCAGCCACTCGGCGAGCTGCCTGAGCTGGACGACCACCGGGTCGTCACCGAGCTTCGACGGCAGGGACCTGAGGTCGCGGCCCGCCGCGTTGCGGCACGCCACCCTGCCCTCCCCGTCGAGCGTGACGCGGTATCCTCCCGCGCCCGTCTCCACCCATGCCACGGCCGTACTCCTCCCACCGGGAACACCTGTCGATCGCCTGCTGACCAGCGATGCGAGGAACGTAGCGAGGGGTACTGACAACGCGACGACCGGGGTGACGCGGGGCCTGACATGCGAGTTTCAAACCACTCGAACGAGTGATCGAAGACGAGGGCAGGGCGGGGCGGCCGCCCGGCGGCGACCGTCCCGCCCTCATGACACCCGGACCCCGCCCTCACGACACCCGGATCCGGCCCCGCCCGGGCCCCGCCCGCTCAGGACCGGGGCTCCCGTCAGTCCAGCGGCGCCCTCGGCACGATGACCGGCGCGCCGTCGCCCGGCGCCGCCAGCACGTGACTGTCGATGTCGTACAGCGCCCGCACCAGCGGCGCGTCCACCACCTCGCGCGGCGGCCCGCAGGCCACCACCGCGCCGTCCCGCAGCGCGACCAGCAGGTCCGCGTAGCGGGCCGCCGCCGCGAGGTCGTGCAGCACCATGACCACCGTCCGCCCGCCCGCCGCGACCCGGCGGACCAGCTCCAGCACCTCCACCGCGTGCCCGAGGTCGAGCGCGCTGGTCGGCTCGTCGAGCAGCACCACCGGGGTGTCCTGGGCGAGCACCATGGCGAGCCAGCAGCGCTGCCGCTGGCCGCCGGAGAGCCGGTCGAGGCGGCGGCCGGCCAGCTCCTCGACGCCGGTGGCGCGCAGGGCCTCGGCGGTCAGCCGCTCGTCCCGCTCCGACCACTGGCGGAACAGCCCCTGGTGCGGGTGGCGGCCGTAGCGGACCAGCCCGGCGACGGTCACCGCCTCCGGGGCCTGCGGGCTCTGCGGCAGCAGCGCGATCCGGTGGGCGGCCTGGCGCGGGCGCAGCCGCCACACGTCCTCCCCGCCGACCAGGACCCGCCCGCCGTCCGGCCGGTGCAGCCGGGCCACCGCCCGCAGCAGGGTGGACTTCCCGCAGCCGTTCGGGCCGACCACCGCCACCACCCGCCCGGCGGGGACGGTGAGGTCGACGCCGCCGAGCACCGGGCGCCCCGGCCCGTACCCGGCGCTGAGCCCCTGGATCGTCAGTTCCATGGCAGTGCCCCCTCAGCCGGCGCGCGCTCAGTTGCCGCCGAGTGCCTTGGAGAAGTCACCGATGACGACGTCGGCGGCGAGCGGGCCCCCGCGGGTGGACCAGACCGAGCCGTCCACGGTCACGGCGTGGTTGTTCTTGACGGCCTTCAGCTCCTGGTAGGCGGGCTTGGACTGGACGTCCTTGAGCGCGGACTTGCCGTCGTCGGTGAGGGTGGACAGGAACAGCCAGTCGCCGTCGATCTCGTTCAGCTTCTCCAGGCTGAGCGCCGGGCTGTGCGCGTTGCCGTCCTTGTCCTGTGCGGCCGGGCGGGTCAGGCCCATGTCCAGCGCGACGCCACTGGCGAACTGCTTCTTCTCCATCCAGCTCGGGCCGGTGGGGTTCCAGCGCACGATGGAGACGGCGGCGCCCTTGTTCCCGGTCAGCTCGCCGCCCGCCTTGGCGGCCTTGGCCTCGTAGTCGCCGATCACCTTGTTGGCCTGGTCGAGCTTGTTGACGGCGTTGCCGATGCCCCGGAAGGCGAGCTTCCAGTCGTCGGTGGGCGCCATGGTGACCAGGGTGGCGGGGGTGATCTCGCGCAGCTGCTTGAGCACCTGCTCGTCCTGCATGTCGCCCGCCAGGATCAGGTCGGGCTTGGCGGCGATCACCTTGTCCATGACGGGCTGGAGCAGGTTCCCGACCACCGGGACGCCCTGCACCTTGTCCTTGAGGTACGCGGGCGGCTCGGCCAGCCCCTGGCCGTTGGTGATGCCGACCGGCTTGACGCCGAGGGCGAGCACCGCGTCCAGGTCCTCCTGGGTGAGGGTGACGATCCGCTTGGGCTCGGCCGGCACGTCGACGGCCTTGCCGGTGGCGTCCTTGACGGTCCGCTTGCCGCCGTCGCCGGGGGCGGCGGACGCGGCGGAACCCGTGGCGGAGGCCGAGGGCGAGGAGCCGGAGGAACCGCAGCCGGTGAGCAGGAGCGCGGCCGCCCCGGTGACGGCCAGCGCCTGGGCCGCACGGCGGCGGACGGGGCTGAGCGGGCGACGGGCGAACGGCATGGGTGCCTCCGGGCAACGGTGGTACGGGAGTTGAGCGGTGTCCGGGCAGCTCGGCACGGTGGAGGTGCCCCTCGGGACGGCTCGGTCATTAGGTTAGCCTTACCTTATGACATTGTCGCAAGCCGGCGCCCCCGAAGCGCCCCCGACCGCCGAGCCGGAGCCCCGACCGCCCGGGGGGCGCGCCCAGGGCGCCCGCCCCACCTGGCCGTTCGCCGTCGCGGCGGCGGTACTCCTGCTCGCCCTGGCCGCGCTCTCGCTGTCGGTCGGCGCCGGCGAGGTCGGCCCCGGGCGAGTGCTGGACTACCTCCTGAACCGCGACGGCGCCCGCGCCGACGGGCGGCTCGCCCTGGTCGTCGGCGACCTGCGACTGCCGCGCACCGTCACCGCCTTGCTGGTCGGCGCCGCGCTCGGCGTCGCCGGGGCGCAACTCCAGTCCGTCACCCGCAACCCGCTGGCCGAGACCGGGCTGCTCGGCGTCAACGCCGGCGCCTCGCTGGGCGTCGTGCTCGGCATCGCCGTGCTCGGCGTGCAGACCTCCTTCGGCTACCTCGCCTTCGCCTTCGGCGGCGCGGTGCTCGCCAGCACCGTGGTGCTGCTGGTCGCGAGCAGCCGCGGCGGCGGCTCACCGATGCGACTGGTGCTCGCCGGCTCCGCCGTCGCGGCGATCTTCCGCGGGCTCACCGACGTGCTGATCGTCAACTCCCCCGAGGCGTACGAGCGGTACCGGGTGTGGGTGCTCGGCTCGCTGGCCGGGGTGGAGGGCTGGACCACCCTGCGCCAGCTCGCCCCGGTGCTCGGCACCGGATTCCTGCTCGCCGCCCTCACCACCCGGCCGCTGACCGCGCTCGCGCTCGGCGACGACCTCGCCCGCGGCCTCGGCCACCGGCCCGGCGCCACCCGGGTCGCCGTCGCCTTCGCGGTCACCCTGCTGACCGCCGCCGCGGTCGCGCTGGCCGGGCCCGTCGCCTTCCTCGGACTGCTCTCCGGCTTCCTCGCCCGTACCCTCGCCGGCCCCCGGATCGGCCGGCTCACCTTGCTCGCGGCGCTGTTCGGCGCCGCCGTGCTGACCGGCGCGGACGTGCTCGCCCGGGTGGTGGCCCGCCCCTTCGAGGCGCCGGTGTCGGTGATCGTCGCCCTGATCGGGGCCCCGGCACTGATCGCGATCGTCCGCTCCCGGAACTCCGCCGCGCTGGCCATGGCCGACCCCGCCGAGGCCACCCCGCCCGCACGGCGCGCCGAACCCGCCCCGCCCAAACCGGACCTGGCGCTGCGCCACGGCGCCTGGTCGCTGCTGCTGCCGCGCCGGGCGCTGCTCACCTCCCTCGGTCTGGCCGCCGCGCTGCTGGCCGCCGTGGTGGTCTCGGCGCACGCCGGACAGAGCGAACTCGACCTCACCCGCACCTTCCAGGCCGTGTTCGGCTACGGCGACCGGCTGGACGTGCTGCTGGTGCAGAAGTTCCGGCTCGGCCGGATCGTCGCCGGGCTCGCCGCCGGGGCCGCCCTCGGCCTGGCCGGCTGCCTCACCCAGACCCTCGCCCGCAACCGGCTGGCCACGCCCGAACTCCTCGGCGTCAACGACGGGGCGACGGCCGCCGTGCTGATCTCCGCGAGCACCGCGGGCACCTTCGGCGCCTGGTGGGCCGGGCCGCTCGGCGCGCTCGCCGCCGTCCTGGTGGTCGCCCTGGCCTCCGGCGGGCTCGGCGCGCGCGGCTACCGGGTGCTGGTGGTCGGGCTCGCCATGTCGGCGCTCGCGTCCGCCGTCATCCAGGTCGCGATGGCCCGGCGGTCGCTCAACTCGGCCGGTTCGCTGTACATCTGGACGAACGGCAGCCTCAACGGGCGGGACGTCGCCATCGCCACGCCCGTGCTGCTCGGGCTGGCGGTGCTGGTGCCGCTCGCCCTGGTGGCGGCCCGGCGGCTGGCGGTGCTGCGCTTCGACGACAGCGTCGCCTCCGCCCTCGGCGTCGACCCGGCCCGGGTCAGGCTCGGCTGCCTGCTGCTGGCGGTCGCGCTCGCCGGACTGGCCGTCGGCGTCTGCGGACCGGTCGGCTTCGTGGCGCTCGCCGCACCGGTGATCGCCGGGCGCCTCGCCGGCCCCGCACGGGTGCCGGTGCTCGGCTCGGCGCTGACCGGCGCCCTGCTCGTCGTGCTCGCGGACACCCTGGGCCGGGTGGTGATCGGCGGGGTGGAGATCCCCGTCGGCATCGTCACCACCGTCCTCGGCGGCCCCTTCCTGCTCTGGGTACTGCTCGGCCGCAAGGGCAGCCCCGCCTAAGCCTCTTGGAGACACCACCCGTGGAAACCCACTCCCCCCTGATCGCAGCCGACCCGGCCGACCCGGCGTACCGCCTGGTCACCTTCACCCACCGCGGCGGCGACTGCGACGGCGTGCTCGCACTGCTGCACACCGTCACCGACAAGGACCGCCACTCCGGCGACCTGACACCACACCTGATGGAACGTCAGTCCGACGGCGAGACGTGGTCGATCACCTACCGGTTGCGCGCCGACCACCGCGCCTCCTACCAGCTGCACCCGTTCCACGGCGAGGCCCCCGGCACCAGCCGCCACGACTGGCTGCGCGTCCTCGACCAGGCCCGCCCCGACCCGTACGACACCGAACCCCGACTGCCCGCCCGCGACGGCCGCCACCCCTCCTCGGTGCTCAGCCTGCCCGCCGCCCCCGCGCAGCCCTACGTCCGACGGCGGCAGGACGTGCCGCGCGGACGCACGCTCGCCCACGAGGTCGCCGGGCGACGGGTGGACGTCCACCTCCCGGCCGGGCACCGGGCGAGCAACGGCCCCTACCCGGTCGCGCTGCTGCTGGACGGCGAGATGTGGGGCGAGGCGCTGTCCGTCGCCGACACCCTCGACAACCTGACGGCGGACGGAGCGATCCCGCCCACCGTCACCCTGCTCGTGCACACCCTCGGGCCGCAGCGCCCGACCGACCTGAGCTGCAACCCGGCCTTCGTCGACCTCCTCGCCGACCACCTCCTCCCCTGGGCCGCAGCGGAGTTCGGCGCGGGCACCGACCCGGCGGGCACGGTGATCGCCGGCCAGAGCGCCGGCGGCCTGACCGCCGCCTACGCGGCCTACCACCGCCCGGAGCGCTTCGGCAACGCGCTCTGCCAGTCCGGCTCCTTCTGGTGGCCCGACGAGACCGAGTTCGACGCCGGCAGCGAGTGGCTGACCCGCCGCCTCGCCGCCGAGGCCCGGCGGCCGGTCCGCTTCTGGATCGAGGTCGGCCTCCAGGAGTGGATGCTTCTCGGCCAGAACCGCCACCTGCGCGACGTACTGACGGCGCGCGGCTACGACTTCGACTACCGGGAGTTCAACGGCGGTCACGACTACGCCTGTTGGCGCGGCGGACTGGCGGACGGGCTGGCCGGGCTGCTTCGGCGGCCGACCGACTGAAGGCCGTCCCACCAGCGTCGTCGCCCCCGCCGACGGACCGTCGAGATTGCGACACAGTGCGACAGATTCTCAACAGACCGTGACTTGTCAAGCCTTGCGGCATACGGACGAACCGTGAAATCCATAGGTCCCACCACGGACGACGAGCACGAACCACCTCGGGCGTGCTCGCCCTCCGTGGCCGCGGCGCCTTCCCCGGGGTCCGACAGTTCGCATCCACCTCCCGTGACAGAAGGACATTGACATGGCACCAGTTCGATCACGGTCCCGTCTGATACGCGCACTCACCGGAGCGGCGCTGACGGCCGGCCTGATGGCCGCCGCGCTCCAGGCTCCCGCCGTCGCCGACGGCGGCACCGCCGCCGCCTCCGCCCGTCCGGTCGAGCAGGCGATCGTGGAGGACCGCCTGCCCGCCGCCGCGCCCGGCCAGGAGTCCACCGCCACCACCCCTGCCACCACCCCTGCCACCGCGCCTGCCGTCGCCTGCGAGGGCGACGGCGTCAGCGGCAAGCGCCTCCAACTCCTGTACGTACGCGGCGATTCCGACCCCGACCGCTTCAACCAGCTGCTGCCGGAGTTCCGCGCCCGCATCACCAACCTCAACTTCCGCTTCGCCTCCTCCTCCGACCCCTTCGGCGGCCACCGCGAGGTCCGGTTCGTCCAGAACCCGTCCACCTGCGAACCGACCATCGACACCGTCGTGCTGCCGCAGGCCGCCGTCAACGGCGGCCCGGACACGGTGCGCGCCGAGATGGACAAGCGGGGCTACAACAACAGCAACCGCAAGTACCTGAGCTGGGTGGAGAACACCATCTGCGGCATCACCTGGCGCGCCGTCGACGACCGCCCCGGCCAGGACAACCCGGCCACCGGCACCGGCAACGTGCTGGCCGGCATCAAGGGCTGCTGGGACAACCGCGACGTGGACGTGCACGAGCTCACCCACTCGCTCGGCGCGGTCAACCCCTCCGCCAAGTACTCGACCCCCACCGGCCACTGCTACGTCTACGGCGACCTGATGTGCTACGACGACCAGCACATCCCCAACCCGCCCGGCCGGATGATCGACGTCGGCCCGGACTGCCACAACGGCGCCAAGCTGCTCGACTGCACGCACGACATGTACTTCAACCCGAACCCCGCGCCGGGCAGTTACCTCGCCACCCACTGGAACGTCGCCAACAGCCCGTACCTGACCTCCAACGGCACCCCGGTACAACTGCCCACCGGCAACGTCACCATCGTCAACGCCAACGCCGGGTACGGCGCTGACGCCGCAGGCTCGCAGACCGGCGACGGCACCCACGTCATCTCCTGGGGCCACAAGAACGACGACCTCGCCCAGCGCTGGAACCTGGAGCGCCAGAGCGACGGCCGCTACCGGATCAGCCCGGTCCTGAACGGCGCGAAGGCACTGGACTCCAACAACGACCGCTCCCGGATCGTCGACAACACCAGCTACTTCGCCCAGCTGTGGACCTACGCCGGCACCGACAACCAGAAGTGGACCCTGCGCCAGGTCGGCGGCGGCAAGTACGAGATCGTCGGCCACGACGGCGGCTGCCTGACCAGCACCGCCACCCCCGGCGCCGTCCTCGGCGTCTGGCAGTGCACCGGCAACGACACCCAGCGCTGGCGCATCGCCCTCTGAGCCACCCCGCGTGACCTCCGACCGCCGGCCCGGCCCCCGCCGGGCCGGCGGTCACCCGTTCACCCGTTCACCCGGCCGGCCCCCGGCTCGCCTTCCCCGCCGAGGCTTGGGCCGACTTCGTCGGGTTCGCCCGGAACGTGTCTCCCAGCGCCGGCCGAGGCCGTCGGCAGCCCGTGCTAACGTCCCCGGGGCGGCGCGACGGCGTCGGCCCCGGACGAGACGTGCGCCGTACCCGGCCTGCCAAGACGACGCACTGTGGAGGCGTCATGTCCGCTGCCGATACCCCGATCGCCCGTCCGCTGGACGTGCGGTGGATCCACGGCTCCCCGTCCGCGAAGCACAACACCGACCCGGACATCCAGGTCCACGAGTACGACGAGCACACCGTCATCCTGCGGCAGAACAAGGCCGTCCACTACGAGGCACCGTTCGTCTTCCTGTTCTTCGGGGCGGACCGCGCGGTGCTGATCGACACCGGGGCGACGGCCGAGGCCGCGTACTTCCCGCTGCGCGCCACGGTCGACGAGCTGGTGGAGAAGTGGCTCGCCCGCAACTCCCGGTCCGGTGACGACTACGAGCTGCTGGTGCTGCACACCCATGCGCACGGCGACCACATCGCGGGCGACGGCCAGTTCGCCGACCGGCCCTCGACCACCGTGGTCGGCGCGCAGCTCGCCACGGCCTGGCCGTACTTCGGCTTCGACCAGGACGCCGAAGGCGTGTCCCCGGTCGACCTCGGCGGCGGACGGGTGCTGAAGTGCCTGGCCACCCCGGGGCACCACGAGGCGTCGGTCACCTTCTACGACCCGTGGACCGGCTTCCTGCTCACCGGCGACACCGTCTACCCGGGGCGGCTCTACATCAACGACTGGCCGGCCTTCGGGCGGACGATCGAGCGGCTGATCGCCTTCACCGAGAGCCACCCGGTGACGTACGTGCTCGGCTGCCACATCGAGATGACCCGCGAGCCCGGCGTCGACTACCCGATCCGCACCACCCACCAGCCCGACGAGCCCCCGCTCCAGCTCACCCCCGCCCACCTGCACCGGATCCGCGCCGCCGTCGCCGAACTCGGCGACCGGCCGCGCCGGTGCCCGCTGGACGCCCTGATCCTCTGGCCGCACGAGTGAGCCCCCGAGGCCCCGAGGTCGGTCAATCCCGGTAGGGCACCAGGCGCGCCAGGTCCAGTTCGAAGTCGAACGGCGCGGGGATTCGGATCCTCTCCCCGCACTCCCGCTCCGTCCGGGTGTGGTAGCGGTCGCGGTTCGGCTCGGAGAACAGCGTCACCGTCTTCTGTCGCGGGTCCACGATCAGGTAGAGCGGGAAGCCCATCCGCGGGTAGTCGCGGACCTTCCCCGTCCAGTCGTTGTCGGGGTCGGCTCGTCCGACGATCCGACCAGGGCTCAGACTGACACCCATGTCGACTGATCGAACCGCCCGGATCCTCGGAGCCGTCGTCGGGCTCGTGTTCGTCCAGACCGGCGCCAGCACGCTGCCCTCGGCCGTCGAGGTGGGGCTGCGGGTGGTGTCGCTGGGTACGTTCATCGCGCTGTTCGGGCTCTGGAACCGGTGGGACGGCCGGGAGGCGACGCTGGACCGGACCGGGGGCAGGCCGACGAACGCCGTCGGGCGCAACCACCAGTTCATCCCGGGTGCCGAGGTGGCCGCGATCATCGTCGGCGTCGCGGTGGCCAACCTGCTGCTGCACGACCCGCTGGCGGCCGGCCCCTGGATCGCCACCGTGGTGAGCGCGCACCTCTTCGTCCTCGCGGCGCTCTGGCAGCGGCCCTCGCTCCGCCTCCTCGGCGGCGCGATGACGCTGTGCTCGCTGGCGGGCCTGGCACTGGCCCTCGGCGACGCGCCGACGGCGGCCGTCGGCGCGGTCGCCGGGGTCGTCCCGGGACTGCTGCTCCTGGGCTCGCTGTGGTGGTGGTC